>JAQCEJ010000170.1 GCA_027618475.1 Planctomycetota bacterium
CTGCACCGTGGTATAGTTCACCGTCACCGTCTTGCCGCTGGCTTGCGACAACGTCACGGTGTGGACGGCCGCACGGGTGCCGGAGTCTCGTTCGGCCGTTCGCCTGTCGTCGATCGACAGCGTCGGTACGGGGTTCAAGGGTACTGGACTCTGAGATCGCGCCGAAAGTCGATACGTTCCGAGATTATCGGATGACGTGATCTGAACATAAATGGTTCCGGTGCGATCGGCTGTCCAGGACCATTTTCCATCGCTACCGACGGGAGAAGAAAATGTCCCCAACGACGCGCCACCGGTTCGATCGTATAGACGCAATCGCACATTATCGAGCGTCACGGCCTGTATCGAAAAATCGACGACCGATCCCGCTTGAACACTGAGCCGAAACCAGTCCTGGTCCCCTTCGTTTTCGATCCGGCCCGTCAATTCGGAGTTGTTTGATAGTGTTGCGGCGGTGGCATCACTGTTACCAAAGTCGTCGACTGCAAAGACCGGTGTGCCGACGGCCGAAGCCGCGTTCAAACGTCCGCCGGATAATGTCATACCGTCGAGACTGACGAGCGGGTCGACGGTCCCCATGATCTGCTCGATCACTTGCTCGTAAGTCCATTCGGGATGCATTCCCCAGACAAGTGCGGCAGCACCCGCCACATGAGGAGCTGCCATTGAAGTGCCGCTTCCCGTGGCATAGAGGCCCCCTTTGTAGGTACTGATAATACTGGCGCCGGGTGCACCGACATCGACCGAAAATTGTCCGTAATTCGAAAACGAAGCGAGCTGATCGTTGCGGTCGGTCGCCGCCACCGCAAGAACATTATCGAGAGAATAGGCAGCCGGATAAGCGGGAGAGGTCTCGATCAGTGCACCGCTGTTACCTGCCGCAGCGACGAATAGATGCCCCGCATCTTTGGCCCGGCTGATCGCCTGAAACAGCGACGTCGAAAACCCACCCCCCGACCAGCTGTTATTCGAGATTTGCGCTCCATTCGCGACGGCATAATTGATGGCGCGAACGGCGTCGCTGACGAATCCCGCCCCTTGTGCGCTCAGAAATTTCAACGGCATCAATGTCACATTCCAGGCGACCCCGGCCACACCGCGCGAATTATTACCGATCGCTCCAATCGTCCCGGCGACGTGCGTCCCATGTCCGTTGTCGTCCATCGGGTCGGCATCGTCATTTGCGAAATCGTATCCGTGGATGTCGTCGATGTAACCATTGCCGTCGTCGTCGATGCCATTGTCGGCGATTTCGTTCGCATTGACCCAGATGTTGGAGGCGAGATCGGGGTGGTTGTAGTCGATCCCCGTATCGATGACGGCGACGATGATATTGCGGTTTCCGGTTGTCGTCTGCCACGCCTCGAAAGCATCGATGTCGGCATCGAACGTACCGCCGTTCTGTCCGATATTGTTGAGCCCCCACATGTCGGTCCAGAACGAATCGGAGGGGGTCGGAACGGAATCGAGCTTCAACTGGTAATCGGGCTCCGCTTGTTCAACATATGTCGAACTGCGAAACCATGCCAATGCCTGATCGACCGAAACCCCGATCTGTAAGTCGATGCAGTAAAGCTGAAGCGCGCTCAACTCGACAAAGTCGTCGGTAAATGACGACAATAACCGATCGATCTCGGCAGCCGGAGTTTCATCGCGAAACTGCAACAGCACACGCGATGCGGAATACGAATCGACCTGAATGCTCAGTGATGCGTCGCCAAGAAGTTCGTCGACGTCTTCAGCGGAAACAACCGGAGCGGCCGATAACGTCAGCCGGCTTTCCAGTCGTTCGACCAGCGCCGGCAGTGCAGCGTTGCTTCGTCGCCTGATCTCGGAACGGGAATGTCGAGGTGATTGACGACCATCAGCAGGATGCTGTCTCGCGCCGCTCGTCATCGTGAGTCGGCCGATCCAACTCCAGATACCCATAACTCAACCTCTCGTTGCTCCCCAACTGCGAATGACGGCATAACCGCTATCAACGGTGACACCGTTATTAACAGTCGTCAGGTACGAAGGAGGTCGAGAAATGAATCCGGTTGTAACGATCGCTCTGTTTCGAGATACGCCTGCCAGCGACGTTCAATCCCTACAATCGTTACAATCGAACAGACAAAACAACAGCCGACACCGGGGACAAGACGCGCCCATTTGTTCACAATCCTGATGTCAAACCCTCAGCGTCCGTCGTGGGAATTTGATTGTTCAGGTGGAACCGGCGATCTCCGAAAATCGGATCGACATTCTTGCTAATGCGAATCAACAGTCATCAAACCCACCATGATTCGTGTCAGCTGTTTTTCGCAAGACGGTTTTCTCAAAGGCATTTGCGGCATTACGTGCGTCGACCTTCCTGAATATGACATCCGCGCGGCGGTTCCTTCTCAATATCAGGAAACCTGTCCCTCGGCGAAGTGAAGATGTTGCCCGACAATAGGGAGAGCGATACATTTTGTATATGCGGTCGTTGGTTGACCAACAGAAGATCGTGCGAACCCGATTCGCGAAATACGCCAGACTCTGGTACGATGGAGAAAAGCGTCCTTCAAAAACGCCGGTGCCGACAAGAGAAGACAGAATCTTGGCATGTACTCGATGAAGAGCCGTAAATTGACTTCTAACACATGAGGATAGGGAGCTTGAGATGAAAACCTGTTGTCGAATGAAATTTTTCATCCCCTTGATGATGTCATGCTGCGTAGTGGCATTGTCGATGCAAACAACCCGTGGAGCGGATGGTTACGGTGACGTCACCGGACAAATCGTTCTTCCCGGTGACGCACCCGAAGCTAAAGTGCTGATTGCTAAAGGGGATAAAACTGCCAAAGATGCCTCCGTCTGCGCGGCAGAGGGGGTTCTTTCTCAAGAACTGGTCGTTAATCCCGATAATCACGGGGTGGCAAACGTTTTCGTCTATCTCGCTAAAACAAAAGATATCAACCCGGCTTTAAAATCGAGTGAAGAATCGGAAGTTGTCTTCGACCAGAAGGGATGTCGGTTTGAGCCGCACGCGATGTTCGTACGAACCGATCAGACAGTCGTCGTCAAATCAGATGACGCGATTGCTCATAATACGCATACCTATCCTCTGCGAAATCAGGCGACCAACTTCCTGGTTTCTCCGAGCGATCGTACCGGAATCAAGGTCAACTTCAAGGTGGCCGAAAAACTCCCCACGCAAGTCAAGTGCGATATTCATCCGTGGATGAGTGCCTACTGGCTGGTTCTCGATCACCCCTATGCTGCCGTGTCGGATACCGATGGCGTCTTCACGATCAAGGGACTTCCCGCTGGCGAACACGAACTGATCATCTGGCAGGAAAAGGTCGGATATGTCGATCGAAAGTTCAAAGTGACCGTGAAAGCCGATACGACAACCGATGTCGGTTCGGTCGAAATCCCGGCCGCGAAGCTGAAATAATCCGCACCCGCTGAAGCATCAAGGCGAAACGCACCCCCATCAACGGTGCGTTTCGCTTTTTTATTTTACCCGAGCTAACCGGCAGGCAGACAGAATTCAATCCTGTGCCAGTGCCGCTTTTTCGATCCGGTCGAGCCAGGTCTGAATTTGCAGGGCATCGCGATACGTTGCACCGGCCGGCACCGATTCCAGACCACGCACGACACGGCAAAAACATCGGAGTTCTTCGGCCATCATGCCGGTCGGGCCGTGCGGATCGGTGCGAATTTCGAGCGGCATCGGCCAGTTCGCTCGTTCGTCAAAGACTTCGATCGGTCGCGGATTCGGTGAGATCCGGGCACTCCACCCGGGACCATACACTTCGGTGCGATCAAACCCGCGCGGTGCCATTCCGCCCGGTGTCATGTACGACGAGACGCAGGATGCCCAGGCACCGTTCGGGAATTGCAACTGAGCCATCGCCAGATCGACCGCTCCACTTTTCGTGCGATGGAACTGGCCGTTGATGCGGATCGGATCTTCTCGATTCATCAAGACCTGAATGCAGTACAAATCGTGAACCATTGTGGCCTGCAGCGGGTTTTCGCCCACAAAATCGTGAACGATGCTCGCCGGACGATGCCGGGCGCAGTCGATGTGTGAAATTCCCGGTCGTTTCGCGGCTTCTTCGCGTAATCCGCGAAACTCGCTGTTGAACAACAGAATGTGTCCGATCATCAGGTTTGATGAATCGGCGTGAACGAGCGGGGCGAGACTCTCCGCCTCGACAAGCGACTCGGAAATCGGCTTTTCGAGCAGCACATGGCAGCCCGCTTTGAGCAACGATTTCGTCACGGCGACATGCTGCGGCGTCGAACAGGCAACAACCCACGCCTCGGCTCCCGATTGGGCGATCGCCTCATCGAGGTTCGTCCAGCCCGGTACATCGGGAAGTTCGGCACGCAACGTGTCGATGCTCTCGGACCGTCGCGCAACAACGCCGACAAGTTCAGATTCGGCCAGCGCATTGAGCGATAACGAGTGCAGCCGACCGAAGCGTCCGAGACCGATCACACCGATTTTCACCGGTTCGAACGATTTTGGTTTAGACATCGATGCCTTTCCTGTTCCATTCGAATCGAGTTGATGAATCACATCCGCAAAAACGACTTGTTAATACTCTTGATATCAGCACACCCCGTCGCAAACATTGCTGAGACGAGTTCTTCATGCAGATAGCCAAGGACTTTCGTGACTCCTTCTTCGCCGTCCGATGCCAGGGCCCAGATGTACGCCCGACCGACAAGAACAGCCTTGGCACCAAGCGCGATCGCTTTGAACACATCGCTGCCACGGCGGATGCCGCTGTCGAGCAGAATTTCGGCCCGACCGTTGACGGCATCGACCACTTCGGGCAACTGCTCGATACTCGCGGGCATGCCATCGAGACGGCGTCCGCCGTGGTTCGAAACCACGATGCCGTCCAGACCTAATTCGACGGCGTGTCTGGCATCGTCCGCCAGCAGAACCCCCTTGATGAGAATCGGCAATTTCGTCCGCGCACGCAGCCAGTCGAAGAAATTCCAGGAAATCGCCGGATCCCAGGCGTTATCGTTGAAAGCAAGAATTTCGTCGTACGTCATCTTGTCGTTCACATCGAAACCGATCCCTTGCAGATGCTTCAACAGCATGTGATGCGGAACCATAAAGCGATTGCGGCGATCGGCATCTTTTCGCTCGCCGAGATCGACCGTTAGAATGATGGCCTTATACCCGGCATCCTCAACGCGCCGTACCAGCCTTTCGGCAATCTGCCGGTCGCGGGGAACGTACAATTGAAACCATTTCGGGCAAGGGCTAGCTTCGGCGATTTCTTCGACGCTGTGGCCGATGCTGCTGCTGACCCCCATCAACGTCTGCATCGCCGCCGCGCCCCGAGCTGCGGCGAGCCCCCCTTCGGGGTGATAAAGATTCTGCCCGGCAACCGGTGCCAGACAAATCGGCATCGCGATTTTTTCGCCGAGAACCGTTGTCGACGTGTCGATTTCGTCGACACCGGCAAGCAACGGGGGATACATTTTAATGCGGCGAAACGCCTCGACGTTTTCTCGTAACGTGATTTCGTCGGTCGAACCCGTCGTGATGTATTCATACGTGGCACGAGGCAGGGTTCGCTCGGCGAGCGCCTGAAAGTCGTAGACGTTGACCGGTTCGGTTTGCAGGTGGTGTTCGTTGTCCGATCCCCGCCGAATGAGCCCTTCATTGGGAAGCGACCGGGATAGCGTCGGAGCGTCATCCGCCCCTTTTGCGGCCTGAAAGAACCCGAACGATCCGGCTCCCAGCGCAAGAAACTTCGAGAAAAAACGGCGATCCATGACGAGACTTTCATGTAAGTGTCGTTAAACAGTGACCATGACCTTCAGTGTAGCCGATACCGAGTGAGATAACAGCGTTCGCGAACATTTTGTCGAGTGAATTGACGCCGTGCAGCAATTATGCTGGTATCTGTTTTGCGTATACTCTCGCGAACTCCTTTTCAATCCTTACAGCGATTTTCGAGTTTTCTTATGACAATGATGCGATTCGCTACCTTGACTGCCGTCTGCTTGTTCTTCGTCGCTGTCGTGACGGGATGTCAATCGGGGTCACGAGCCGAGGAACCTTTGACGTCAAAGCAGAAAGCAGCCACACCATCACAACAAGTTGCTGCGAAAGATGTCGCCGAGAACGAATCATCGGCCGACGTGATTGTCGTCGGCGCGGGGATCTCAGGATTGACGACGGCGCTCGAACTTGGCCGAGGGGGTGCGCGAGTGACAGTTATCGATATGTCGTCGGTCTACGGCGGCCATGCCGTCATGTCGCAGGGGAGTTTGTGCCTCATCGGCAGTCCGGTGCAAAAGGAACGCGGCATTGTCGATTCGCCCGAACTTGCTTACAACGACTTTCTCACGTTCGGGGAAGATCCGAATGAAGCATGGGTCCGGTATTACGTCGATCATTCGATCACCGAGATTTACGACTGGGTCACAGAACTCGGCGTTCGCTTCGAAACGGTCTACGCCTCACCTGGGAATTCGGCAGACCGCGAACATCAACCATTCGGCCGCGGCATCGGTCTTGTGACGCCTATTTATCGTGCCTGCCTCGAACAACCAACCGTTCGTTTTCTCTGGAATAACAAGGTTGAACAGCTTCTGACCGAAAACGGCCGCGTTGTCGGCGTAAAAGCCATCGATCAAAGGACCGGTGCGGAAAAGACGTTGCACGCGTCGTCGGTCGTGCTGGCAACCGGCGGTTTTCAGAGCAATCTCGACATGGTTCGCGAGTATTGGCCTGAAGAATTTCGCTTTCCTGAAAGAATTCTGCTCGGTTCGGGACGTAACTCGGTCGGATGGGGCCACAAACTGGCTCAGGAAATCGGCGGTGACCTCGTCAAGATGGACCATCAGTGGAACTACTACACGGGAATTCCCGATCCGCGTTATCCTGACACAAAGCGAGGGCTCAGTGCCGCCAACATGGCGGGGATAATCGTCAACGACGAGGCGCAACGATTCGCAAACTCTCACGGTTGGGCGAAAGCGGTTATGCCGCCGTTGCTCCGCCGCAAGAATGCAACCCTGTGGTGGATTTTCGACGAAGCGATCAAACCGCAATTCATCGTCTCCGGCACCGACTGGGCCGATTTCAAAAAGGTCGAGAGAGAAATTCTGAATAATCCGCAGCTCGTGCATATCGCCGATACGTGGGAAGAACTTGCCGAGAAAGCAGGGCTCTCCAAGGAAAACCTGATCGCAACCATCGAACGGTATAACGATATGGTGAAGAAAGGAGTCGACGAAGACTTTCATCGTTTCGGACCCGAGAGTACCGAATACTCGAATACGCACTCGCCGGCATTACTCACGCCGCCGTTTTATGCGATGCAGGCATGGCCGCTCACTCGTAAGAGCATGGGTGGTATCGCAATTGATCTGAAGTGTCGGGTTCTCGACAAACACGACGAGCCCATCCCCGGTCTCTATGCCGTTGGTGAGTGCTCAGGACTCGCGGGAGTCAACGGCAAAGCCGCGCTCGAAGGAACATTTCTCGGGCCATGCATTGTCACCGGCCGCGTCTCGGCTCGCAATATCCTTGCCGAGTTGAAAGAGGACAAGGCGTCCCGACTCGCTATCTCCGATTCGACCCGCTGTGCCGATTGTCACGACATGCCCGATCTCCTCTCGCAAGATCGGGAGGGCTACTGGCATTTCGAAAACGTGCACCGGGTCGTTCTGGAACGCGGTACCGACTGCCGGCAATGTCATGCCGAACTTTCACCCTACCGCGACGACGATCACAAAATCACGCCGCAGGTCTTGGCAGCCTCTTGTTTCCACTGCCACATTGCACAAGAATAGGCTCGTGCGGTGGCGAAAGGTCACGCATCGTCGATATTGCATTTGCGAAGTTTTTCTCGCAATGTCTGACGGTGTATGCCAAGCAGCCTTGCGGCTTCCTGCCGGTTTCCAGCGGTCGCTTCCAACACTTCACGCAGCAGAACGGGTTCGACCTGCTCGAGAAATTTTTCATACAGGCGATCGGGAACATCTCCTTCAGGTAACCCATTGAATTGCCCGGTAATCCAATGCTTTGTTGCCGCAAGCAGGCTGGTACGGTCACTTGTCTGTGATGCCGCCATTGCTCGGGGAGTCATCGGTTCGATAAGATCGTTCGGCTCAATCGTCCCGGAACGGGCAATGATGGTGGCCCGTTCGATCACATTTTTCAATTCGCGGA
>JAQCEJ010000041.1 GCA_027618475.1 Planctomycetota bacterium
TGCTCATCACCGAACATCAACAGATTTCTTGAGATAAGTCAATAACAGGCTCTAGAGTCCTTCGTTCAGCAAAAAAATGCGTGATTGCAGTCTGAATAGCAACGAAGACGAACGGATCATACTTTCAATCATCGGACGGCCTCTAATTTGTCCGCCGCGATTCGAGATCGTCAAGCCGACGTTTTAATTCGGCTTCAAAACCGCGATCAGCAGGTTCGTAATACTTGCGATCGACGCCGAGATAATCTTGCTCGACCCATCCCTCGGGATAATCGTGAGCGTAATCATATCCTTTTCCGTGACCAAGCTGCTTCGCACCCGGATAGTGAGCATCCTGCAAATGCACCGGCACCGGCAATACCGCCTTCGTTCGAACATCATTAAGCGCCGAATCGATGGCCCTAATCGCAGCATTTGACTTAGGTGCCAGTGCCAGATATGTCACAGCTTGTGTTAATGGAATGCGGCATTCGGGCATCCCAACGAACTCGGTCGCATTCGCCGCTGCAATAGCGACGACAAGGGCTTGTGGATCAGCGTTGCCGACGTCCTCAGCCGCTGCAATCACAATTCTTCGTGCTAGAAATCGGGCATCCTCACCCGCTTCAAGCATTCGTGCGAGCCAGTACGTGGCGGCGTGCGGATCGCTGCCACGCATACTCTTGATGAGCGCGCTCGCCGCATCGTAGTGGTCGTCGTCGCCATAACGAACGGCCTTTTTTTGAATCGATTCTTGCGCCACGGCAAGGTCGAGCGATTGGCTGCTATCTGATAACGACAACACACCGATTTCGAGTGCCGTCAGCGCCCTCCGCGCATCACCGTCACAGATTTCTGCGAGAAAATCGATGGCCTCATTGGTGGCCGAGACGTTGTGGCCTCCGAGCCCCCGTTTTTCGTCGGTTAGCGCTCGTTGCAATAGCTGCTTGATGTCGTCGGGTGTCAGAGTCTTAAACTCGAAGACCTGACTGCGGCTGATGAGCGGTGAAACGAGAGAGAAAAACGGATTCGCCGTCGTAGCCCCGACAAGGCTAACTGAACCCGCTTCGACGTCCGGCAGCAAGACGTCTTGCTGTGTACGATTGAAGTGATGCAATTCATCGACAAATAATACCGTCTTTTCGCCGGCGGTCGCCAACCGTTGACGAGCAATCTCCAGCACTTCACGAAGTTCTTTCACGCCCGAGGAGGCTGCGTTGAGAGTGACGAACTGCCGCTTTGTATGCCGGGCGATTAACTCGGCCAGTGACGTTTTTCCGGTACCAGGGGGACCGGAAAAAATCAGCGACATAAAGCGATCGGATTTGAGCATCCGATTGAGCAACCGCCCCTCGCCTAGAAAATGCTGCTGGCCAATAAATTCATCGAGCGATTGAGGCCTCATCCTCGCCGCGAGAGGCAGCGCCTCAAGCAGATGATCTGCTTCCTGCTGGTCGAACAATCCCCGCTTTGAAGATGATTTCGACACAGAATTTGATCCAAACTCGAGAGTGTTGCCAATGCTTTAATGTCAACCGCAAAAAGAAGAACCTCCGCCGTAATGCCGTCCGGGCAGGGGTTGTTTAATGAACCCGTTAGATTGAAGTGGGAACCGAATCCTCTCGGGTTGTGTGAGCCGATAAATCGGATATACACGCGGCCGAAAGGCCCAGTTCCCAGAACAGTTGTTGTAGGGTCAACACACGGTGCCCTGGTTCGAACATGGCAGAGGTCGGTACTCTTTGCAGAGACCAACTGTATGCTACAATCGGACCTCACCCGAGACAAGAGGCGCACCATTCGATTTTGTCCTCTGTTGCGAACTTCACACACTCTTTACAATATTGAAATGCCAGGAAACTCATTCGGACAAGCTTTGCGGATCACAACGGCCGGCGAAAGCCATGGTCCCGCGAACGTTGTGATTATCGACGGCGTTCCACCGGGAATTCCGCTCTCCGTTGACGATTTGATGGTTGACCTCAACCGGCGCCGGCCAGGACAAAGCCATCTCGTCACGCAGCGTGCCGAAGCCGACGAACCCGAGATTCTTTCCGGCTTGTTCGAGGGAGTAACCACCGGCACAAGCCTCGCGATCATGGTTCGTAATCGCGATCAGCGAAGTAAAGATTACTCCGATATCCAAAATAAATATCGCCCCGGCCATGCCGATTATACTTACGACGCGAAATTTGGTTTTCGAGACTACCGCGGCGGCGGACGGTCGAGCGCCCGCGAAACCACCGTCCGCGTCGCAGCCGGTGTCGTTGCCAAAAAAATTATCGCCCAAGCCTTCGGCGGCGAAGTAATTGGTTATGTCGTGCAAGTCGGTTCGATTCGCGCCAATATCCCCGACCCGGCAGCCGTGACAATGGATCAGGTAGAAAAACTGCCGAATGGCGAGCCAAATCTCGTTCGTTGCCCCGACTCCTCCTCCGCCTTAAAGATGGTGACGCTGATTGAAGAGATGAGGAAACTGGGTGATTCGATCGGCGGAGCAGCTGAGATTGTGGCTACAGGTATTCCACCGGGACTCGGCGAACCGGTGTTCGATAAAATCAAAGCCGACCTCGCGAAAGCGCTGTTCAGCCTCCCTGCTGTGCTCGGTGTCGAATACGGAATTGGCTTTGGCTGCGTCACGCTTAAAGGTAGCGAAAATAACGACGAGTTCATCGCACCGATGGACGACGAAAACATCACGACAAAGTCGAATCGACACGGCGGCATGCTCGGCGGAATCACCAGCGGGATGCCGATCGTTTTGCGTGCTGCCGTCAAACCGACCAGCAGTTTGCCGATGGAACAAAACACCGTTACGAGTACAGGCGAAGCGACAACCATCCGCACTAAAGGCCGGCACGACCCGTGTTTACTTCCCCGGTTCGTTCCGATGGCCGAAGCGATGGTCGCAATCGTTCTCGCGGACCATTGGCTCCGCTGGAAGGGCCAATGCGGCGAGCAATCATAATTCTTCTTATTCCCAAGCTCCGCTTGGGAACGCCAGGTATTCGAAGCTCCGCTTCGTCGAGGGCGCGACAGATAATCGAATGACACTGACATTTTTACAGGCAGTTTCATAAACCTCTGGACGGCGGATTATTTGGACGATTATTCCGTCGCCAACCGGGTTATGAAACCAGTTCCAGCAGGCAGGCGAAAAGGGTATTTAAGGTATGACGTGGCAGCAGACTCAGATTTCTCTACCGGCGTGTCGGCGCGGGTTTCATCTGATTACCGATCTGGTTCTGCAAGGTATCCCGCAGATTCGTGAGATCAAGATCGGATTGCTCAACGTTTTCCTCATGCATACGTCAGCGTCAATTTGCATTAACGAAAATGCCGACCCCGATGTGCCGCGTGATCTGGAAATGTCGTTTAATAAGATTGCACCCGAAGATTTTCCGTACATTCATACGATCGAAGGCCCCGACGACATGCCGGCCCACGTCAAAGCGGCAATGCTGGGTAACTCCTTAACGATCCCAGTCAAAAACGGCAACCTTTGTCTCGGCACATGGCAAGGAATTTACCTCTGTGAACATCGCAATCGGGCCGGTTCGCGCACGTTGACGCTCACGTTGCAAGGTGAACAACATTCATGAGGATCACACTCGATTATGGTAAAACCGGTCTCGACGTCGAACTTCCCGATGACCGTATCGTGGGACCGCTAGAACTTCGCGAAGTTCCTCCGCTCACCAATCCCGCTGCGCGACTTAGCGAAGCGCTTAAACAACCAACGCATTCCCCTGCACTCTCAACTCTTGCCCGCAACAAAAAATCGGCATGCATTCTCATCTGCGATATCACTCGACCCGTACCGAACGAATTTCTACTCACGCCAATGCTTGAGACCCTAGAAGAAAGCGGCGTTCCCCGGGAGGACATTACAATTTTAATTGCGACGGGTCTGCACCGCCCAAACGAAGGGGACGAACTCGTTGAACTTGTTGGTGCCCGGATTGCCGCTAAATACCGGGTCGAAAATCACCTTGGTAAGGAACTAAGCGAACACGTTTATCTCGGCACGACACCGAAGAATGTTCCCGTCTGGATTGATCGGCGGTATTGCACTGCCGAACTTAAAATCGCGACCGGATTGATCGAACCACATCTGATGGCTGGATACTCGGGAGGCCGCAAGCTGATTTGTCCGGGCATTGCTGCTCTCGAAACAGTCAAAGTCTGGCATGGACCGTCATTTCTGGAACATCCGCGGGCCGACGCCGGCTTTCTTGAAGGTAACCCCGTTCATGAAGAGAACACCCGCATTGCACGCATGGCGGGTTGCGATTTCATCGTCAACGTCACGCTCGACAAGCACCGACGGATCACGTCGATTCATGCCGGTGATATGGAAGCGGCGTTTCTCGAGGGGGTGAATTTTGTCGAAAAGGTGGTGAAGGCTCGTATTCCCGAGCCATGCGATATTGTCGTCACGTCCTCGGCAGGGTATCCGCTTGATACGACTTTTTATCAGTCGATCAAAGGGCTCACCGGAGCGCTGCCGATCGTCAAGGACGGGGGAACCATCATCCTCGCGGCAAGTCTGTCGGAAGGAATTGGCGGGCCGGAATTCCAGAGCCTGTTCCGCGAACATGCCAACATCGACGTCTTTATGAAACGCATTCTCGGCAAAGATTACTTCGTGCTCGATCAGTGGCAACTCGAAGAGATGGCGAAAGTGCTAAGAAAGGCGAAAGTCAAGTACGTCAGCGATGGGCTGTCGGCCGAAACGCTCAACAGCCTGTATGTCGAAGCTGTTCCGAGTGTTGAACATGCCGTTGCCGAAGCTCTTGACGAATACGGACCCGAAGCACGGATTGCAGTGATTCCCAAAGGACCGTATGTACTTCCCGTCGTAGGGGTCATGGCATCCTGAAATCCCGCCGGCAATATGGGAGAATATCGTGGAATCGCAGATCGAACTTACCCCCGCCAGACGATATCTGGTGCAGTTTCATCCGAAGCGGATTCCGCACACATTTACCGACGTGCTGATCATCGGAGGCGGAATTGCCGGTTTACGTGCGGCCATGGAAATTGATCCTCGGCTGCAGGCTATCGTCATCTCAAAGGATAAACTCACTCAGTCGAACTCTGCATATGCCCAGGGAGGAATTGCCGGTGTGTTCGACCCCGCGGACGACATTAAGAAGCACGCCGCTGATACTATTTCTGCTGGCAAGGGGCTCTGCAATAAAACCATCGTCGACATGGTCGTTGGGGAAGCCGCCGAACGCATCCGCGAACTAAGTGAACTAGGGGCAAAGTTCGATCGCATTGATGGTGAAATCGCATTGACGCAGGAAGGAGGGCACAGCCATCGCCGTGTCGTACATGCTCTCGGTGATGCGACTGGTAAGGAAGTCATTCGTGCTCTCGTCGAAGCGGTACGAGCACAAGAAGGTGTGCAGATTTGGGAGCAGACCTTTACGATCGATCTGCTGACCTGTGAGGGCGTTTGCCGAGGAGCACTTGTCTGGAATCCGTATCATGGAAAGACGTTAGTCTGGGCAAAACAAACCATTCTAGCGACGGGTGGGGCAGGACGGTTATATCGCGAAACAACGAATCCCGAAATTGCCACTGCCGACGGTCACGCGATTGCGTTTCGTGCCGGTGCGGAATTACGCGATATGGAGTTTATGCAATTTCACCCGACCGTCCTCTACATCGCCGGCGGAGCCAGACATCTCATCTCTGAAGCTGTACGCGGTGAAGGAGGTTACCTGCGGGATATACATGGTGTGCGATTCATGTCCGACTACGATTCCGCAATGGAACTCGCTCCGCGTGACGTCGTCAGCCGGGCAATTACCGATCAGATGGCCAAGACGCATCATCCGTGTGTGTACCTCGATGTGACGCACCTCGATCCGTTACTCATAGCCGAACGGTTTCCTCACATTCGCAAAGTCTGCATGGACTTCGGCATCGACATCACCCGCGAGTGGATGCCCGTTCGTCCCGGTGCGCATTACATGGTCGGCGGAGTCTCCGTTGATGCCGACAGCCGGTCGACGCTGCCGGGATTATTGGCCGCTGGCGAAGCAACAGCCAGTGGATTGCATGGTGCAAATCGACTGGCATCAAACAGTCTTCTTGAAGGCCTGGTCTATGGCCGCCGGGCGGGGCAGCTCGCCTCGTCTGAAGCACTCGAATGTGCAGATCGTTTTACGGCATGGCCGCTGTCAGCTCAATGGCCTCCGGCAGACCACCAGGAAGACGAACTTAACCTCGACGATATGCGAAATTCACTCGGCAGTCTGATGTGGCGGGCCGTCGGCATTCATCGCAACTCGTCTGCATTGAAAGAAGCAGCGACACAGGTCGATTTCTGGAATCGATACGTTTCAACTCGCGAGTTTTCCCATCCGCGTGGCTGGGAACTGCAAAATATGCTGCTGGCTTCCCGATTGATGATCGCAGCAGCCACTGAAAGAACCGAAAGCCGTGGCGTACATTTCCGCAACGACTTTCCTGATACCGAACCGACTCTTGCGAGGCATATACGTCTGCACTCCAACGCTACGATGTGACGATGCCATATCGTCGAAGCGGGCCTTCCTCATCCTACAGCAATACATCACTCAACCGAGAGAGTCCGACAACATCAGACTTGCGGATGAGTGCCCGTTTACGGTTCGAACGCACACCATGACGACGGGTTTCCACGACATACAACTCGCGTGTGGTCGACGTGTCACGGAGATCGTGAACGTCGACATCATCAATGATATAGTAGTGATCATCCTCACCGGTCAATGTGCCGATAACGACGAACGGACTTGCCATATCGAGTACGACGACTTGATTCGACAGCGATATCGTCGGAGAAGGATGATCGGACATATGTCACCGAAAATATGCGGAGGGGGGCGCGGAAGTAACTAATGCGATGATGTACTTTCACACGAGAATCGTCAACTTCGGTGCGCGTCAATATTCGCCGACGATCTCGGTCCCGCTGCGCGTCGCCAACGCCTGTCGGACGAGTTGATCGATATTTTCGGTGAGCGGGCGAACCGAACCATCCATCATTAGAAAATGGACGATCCCTTCGTGCACGCTGCGAAATGACATTTCCTCGGATGAGTTCGGACCATCTTCAAACATGTTGAGCGGCGGTCCCATTGAACCGAGGAATTCGGAAAATTCAGACGTACTCGCTTCGGTCGGTCCGGTTTTTTCGACCTCTGGAGACCCGATGTACCAGTGATCCTGATTGAGGCCCGGGACATGATTGGTCGCTTCCCCCACTCCGACGGTCGACGTAGAACCATCGACGATATCCTGAATTCGCGTACGGCTGTCGCGATAAAACACGCCGTCTTTAAACTCAGCACCAAGTGACGCCGAGCCATCGACAGTTTCCAGCGAATCGGCGCAGGCGATGTAGTTGCCATGGGCTCGACGCGGGATCATCGCGTTGTTTTCCTGAATGGGTGAGGAATCAGACGGGCAACGAAATACGGCGATCGGCGTTTCAACAGCGATGAGATTGTTACCGGAGATCCAGATCGATTCTGTGCTTGTCGTGCCGGTATATCCGGCGAAACTTACCAAATTATAAACGCTGGCCTGATCGAGATACGGCAACAAATGATAATGCCAGCTTGTACCGTGCGGCCGAATGTAACCCGGTGGAAAGGTACCGAACGAACCGTGGTAATTGTGCAGAGACAAACCAATTTGCTTGAGATGGTTTTTGCACTGCGCCCGCCGCGCCGCTTCGCGCGCCTGTTGAACGGCGGGTATCAATAACGCAATCAGCAATGCTATGATGCCGATCACCACCAGCAGTTCGATCAACGTGAATCCACGACAACGTCTCATGCGTACATCTCAAAATGAAATGCTTACAACACCCCTATATGTACACTATGGTACATTTAGTCTGATTCATTTCAAGTCAGGAGGTTGCGGATTCGCAAAGAATTCACAAGCAGTGGAACCGACTCACGAGCCCTTCAGCACATGCAGGTTCGCCATCGTAATTCCCGAGAGCATCGAACCAATGATGCCGAGATATCCCTGGTCGGTCCCGCACAGAAAGAGGCGGCGGACCGGCGTATCGCCCGCAAGCGATTTTTGAGACGCACCATAGACACAGCCGTTCAAATGACCGGTGAAACGGCGAATTGTTCGCGGCGTAAAACTGTCGGTATCCAGTACGTAGGACCGATAGTCGGGTAACAGCGGCTGAGCTGCGGTAAGGAGTTTGTCGGTCCATTCCTGCTTGACGTGGGGATAATCGTCGTCAGAAAGATTGATCCAGAACGAGGGGTTGGCGAGAGCTGTAATGCGAATCATTCCCTCGTCGAGCGGTTTTTCATATTGGAAATTATTAGGCGAGCAGATGATGCCGCTCCTCAGATCGAGCGGTTCATCAGGAGTGTTGTAATGAAATTCGGGAGTGCGGCTGTAAAAAAGTATGGTGTAGGGGAATCCAAGCTCAGCTGGTTGCTTCTCAATCGGAGAGAGCGTTTCCATAAAGCTGATATCACCTGGTGGATGTGCGTCGTTCCTTTCGCGGTCTTCGCCGCAAAGCCGCATCGTTTCAGCCGACCCCGCCGACGAAAGAATCGTGCTCGCTTCTAACTGCGTACCATCGTCAAGTTCGACGCCGACGGCACGATCACCATCGAGCAAAATCTTGTGGACTCCTCCGCGCAGTCGCAATTCGCCCCCGAGCGATTTGTATTTTTTCGTGAGTCGCTTGAGGATATGGCGAACTCCTTCCCACGGGCGGCCGAATCCCTCGTAGTAAATGCTCTTGAACATGATCACGAACTGATGAAAGTCCATGTCGTGCGGTGTGGCACTTCCGTAGAACATTAACGGGCAGAGAATCATGTCGATAAGCATCGGGTCGGAGAGATACTCCGCCAACACCATCCGCGCCGAACGAGGTGGTGGCACAAGGCTCATATCGTCGTAATCGTTGACGGCTTGAACGAAGCGATGAAAACCATCGGCTTGAACTGGGAACGCTTCAATAATCTGTTGTCGGAATTCAGCAAAGTCGTTGCTGAAATGTAACCGGCAACCGGGAAAATCGATTGCCGAGCCACATTGCGGAAGCAGGCGAAAATCGTCCCAGTCCATTCGCAATTGACGCAGCAGTTTGGGAAGCGGCCCATGCTTCGTGCCGCGAACGGCGTAATTCGTGACGGCGTGCAAGCCAACGTCGTAATTGCGGTTGCGCAGCCGGTAGAACGAATTCAGTCCACCGATCGTCGTATGCCGTTCGAGAATGCACACGGATTTTTCGTAATACGCCAGCCGAATACCGGCCGAGAGACCCGAAAGACCAGCACCAATAATGAGGGCGTCGTATGGCACGGGGAACGGCGATTATCAGTGGAAGTTACGGGGGTCACGACGAGGACTGTCCCTTGAAACGCGCGGCGATCGTCGCATTTGTGGAATCTATGCCGGCGTTCCAGCATTTTTCAGCAGCGGTTCGAGATAATTAACGGTGCCATCCATGGTGTTCAGATTGAAGTAATCTTCTTCGGGTATCTGAATACGATAGAGTTTACGCAGTTCCATCACGATATCGAGAAAGTCCATGCTGTCGAGTTCCATTTGTTCTCGAAACGGGACATCGTCTCTGATTTGCGACAGATCTTCATCGGGTGCGATGCGCGCAAGTATATTGACGATGACCTGTCGAATTTGCTCCGGCCTCATTCAGTCACTCCCAGTCCTCAAACCTGGTTTATATTGACAATCAAATCCACTCAGACAATCGCCTTAGCCGTTTTTCAACATCTCCGGAGGGAGAAAACAGCTGAATCATCTACAAATCCCCCCTTGGCGTTTCGTCGGTGATCGTGCAGGCAATCCGTATTATTGGTGGATCGCCTCGATTTTCCAGTCACAGGCACAAAATATCCAGTCGATAACGGGATTTGTTAGGGCTCAACCCGAAAAATACTCTGTCGACAGTGAACGGACGGTGTCGACAGTCCGAGGCAATTCAATCTGCGGCATCACCAATGGTTGCCCTCAGCATACCCAGCGACGCACGATCAACACTGAATTGATCCCCAGCATCCCAAACGAATTGTTCAAAATATAGTCGACTCGCTCCAATTCTCGCGGCGTATTCAAGACAATCTGCCGGAGTCCGCAACGAGGGTCCAATTCGTCAACGTTGATTGTAGCGTGAGCGAGCCTGTCGTCAAAGGCTGGAATATTCCCAAGAAGTTCCAGTGCCCCAGCAGCCCCCATCGCATGACCGATATAACTCTTGGTATTGTTAATGGCGACGTTTGACTCGTCTCCAAAAACGGCCTTCAGGGCTTCACATTCTTCAATATCCCCCTGTTCGGTCGCTGTGGCATGGCTGCTGACGATATCGATTTCGTCTGGACCGATACTTGCCCTTTTGAGGGCTAATTGCATGCATTCGGTTTGACGCCTGGCATCCGGCAATACGAAATCGGTCGCATCCGAATTCATGGCGTAACCGACAATTTCACCATAAATCTTGGCATTTCGTGCCAGCGCATCTGGAAGCCGTTCCAGCGTGCAGATTGCCCCCCCTTCGGCAACCACGATTCCATTGCGTTCGATGTCGAATGGTCGACTCGCTTTCGCCGGATCGTCGTGACGAGCCAACGCTCCCTGACTTTGGAAACTCGCAAAAATGCCAAACGTGTGAATGCTTTCCGACACTCCGCCGACGATGGCAAGGTCGACTTCGTCCAGCCGGAGCATCTGTACTCCCTGAATGAATCCTGCATTCCCGGCGGCACAGGCTGCTCCCAACGTGAGATGCGGGCCGGTGATCTTCAAATTGAGCGTAACT
Source organism: Planctomycetota bacterium (assembly GCA_027618475.1). GTDB lineage: Bacteria > Planctomycetota > Planctomycetia > Planctomycetales > Planctomycetaceae > JAQCEJ01. The sequence goes on from JAQCEJ010000041.1 coordinate 10,802, forward strand.
TCGCCCGCTGGATTATTCGCCACCGTGCGGGGATTGTGGTGATGCGACCAGACAGAGGTATCGTACCCGAACTTTGAAATCTCGAAGATTTCGTTCTCGGTCTCGACATTACCGTGCTCGGTGATTCCGAGATAGACCCCTACGCGATCGCGTGCCACATGAGACCAATCCAGTTGGGAATCGGAAACCGCCTCGTTGGCACAGTAAACCGCGATCGAACCGGCTCGCGTGCCACGGCGACGTTCTTTCCGTTTTTGGTATTTCAATTCATCAAAGTCGCAGACGCCGGCGAGTACACCGCCGATGTAACGGGTTTCGAATGGCACAACGCCTGATTTGCCAGCGAGGAGGGCAGCCCTGAATTCCGACAACGAATTCCCGTTGGGAGCGGTCAAACCGACCCCGGTAATGACGATCCTGTTGCGATCGTTAAGGGAAACTGTCATGAAAGTTTAAACCTGCCGAGCGGTGTTCGATGGGGGAGCGAATGGCACTCACGCCCATCCTGACTGTGTTCGCAAGTCTACAGTACCTGCCGAAACTGGCATTATTCGTGGTGACGCCTATGAAATCAAACCCTAGGAGATTAACGCCTGATGAATTCGCTCGCAAGCGGTTCCACAAATTCTCTCGCCGTCAGTGACAAAGTTCTTGGTAGAACCGGCGATCTGCAAATTGAATTCGTGGTACCCCTTGTCTCCCTCCCTGCAGCAGAGCATAATGAGCGTTTCTGGCTCACAGCAGGAAGTCTACCGGCGAAGACGACGGCTCCAACAGATTCGCGCGGTGTAATTCAAATTTTTTCATCCCCGTATGGATGCCGATTTTCCAAGTTTTTTAGACTTTTTTCTTGTCACCAACAGGACATTGATCCGGCACTAAACACTTGAATCATGAGGGTCATCATGAAGCAACTTCTGTTTTTGTTCGCACTTTTCAATGGCGATAATCTCGATAATCTTGTCGTTGAAAACGGTTGCGATGTAGTTGTCGAAGAGGGAGCGATTCTTCTGAAAGGTGGCGATGGGTGGGTGCGATCTCATCACATGTATCAGGATTTCAAACTACATGTTGAATGGCAGGCACTTCAAGCCGAGAATTACGACGCAGGCATTTACCTGCGGGCAGGTCGCGAAGGATCGCCTTTCCCTAAACGCGGCTATCAGGCGAACATGTTGCAAGGGAAGGAAGGAAACATCGGCAAGATTCCAGCAGCGACCAGCACTGGACTTGCCAAACCCGCGGGTGAGTGGAACACGTTCGATATCACCGTCGTCGGCAATACGGTAGAAATGGTGATTAACGGCAAACTGGCTTACAAAGTTGATGGCATCGAAACCGAACCCGGTTATGTCGGCATTCAGGTTGAAGTTCCTAAGGGAGGACAATTTCTAATTCGCAAATTCGATGTTGTCGAGATCGGCTACCAGTCTCTATTTGAAGGCGACGATTTCGCGTATTGGGAAGGGGCCAATGAGCCAGCCGAAAAATGCTGGATTGTCGACGACGGCACACTGCAATGTACCGGTGCCGAAGGACCGTGGCTCCGGTCGAAGAAAATGTTCGGCGATTTCAACTTCCGTCTGGAATATCAACTTTCACCGGGGGGGAACAGCGGCGTATATGTCCGCGTTCCACCGGACGGAAATCATCATCGGGCTAACGATCAGGAACCGAAAGCAGGGTTCGAGGTTCAGGTGCTTGACGATAACGACCCAAAGTATCAGACATTGATCGATTACCAATATTGCGGTTCGGTGTATGACATCGCCGGTGCTGCACCGCGCATCAGCCGTCCCGCCGGTGAGTGGAATACGCTAGAAATCAACTGCAAGGGACAAACGATAACGACGGCCCACAATGGCCAGGTCATCGTCCACGTCACGCCCGAAACCCATCCGTTGATTCTATTACGCGAAGAGACCGGATACCTCGGCCTGCAAAACCATCAGTCGGTTGTGAAATTTCGCAATCTTCGCATCGGTCCGGCAATGGAATATGCGGCGGAATAACGGTGACAGATCTCCACCCGTAGTTTTTATACTACTCCGCTAAGCAAATCCTTCGTGTTGGAGCCAAACAGTGCCGGGCCTCCTATAACTTTCTGTGCCCCTCACTGATTCGCAGTATTCCACAGATTAAAAGTAATATGTGCCTGCCCCTGATGATGCCCTTCGTGCCAGGCGATAACATTCAGTAATTGGCCAATCGTCCAGCCACGTTCGGCGAAATTGGGAGGTATCGTCAACAAATCGCCTTCAGAAAAGGTGTTTATGGTTTTTATCAAATGTTGCCGCGAATGAGTAAGCACATCGCGAATGTGTGCCAGCGTAGGTATGTTGTCATCGGGCGTACTTCCCCCCTTAAACCGCGGGACCAATTCGGAAAAGGAAGGATCGGTCCCCTTTAGTCGATGCGTTGCAAAAAGTTCTTCAGTAATGCCGATATGCATGATCTGCCAGGCAATATGTGCCCTCCCCTTACCCGGACGAAATGCCAGCACAGCATCGGATTTACCGGATTTTTCCACCTGATCGAGCAGACCGAGTGTCCGCGTACGGTTGAATTCCCAAGTATTGATCATTGTCGCTATCGTGCTCATAATGTCTCTCCTTACCAAAGATTGTAGCGGCGTTTGTATGCTGCCATGCAGAGATTATACTAATCTTGATCGCAAGACCACGACCCATCACGTTTTTCTGTGACTATTAAGGAACTCTTATGAATTCCTCTCTTCGCATGAATCGCTTGTCGATTCAGTTCACAGCGTTTGTGGCGACTGCAATGGTTCTTAACGCGGTCGCTGCGGACAAGGATTCTGAGGAAGGGTTTGTATCGTTGTTTAATGGCAAAGACTTAACGGGATGGGAGGGAAATTTTGATTTATGGAAGGTCAAAGACAAATGCATTGTCGGCGATTCCCCCGGTATCGAACACAATCAGTTTCTTGCCACAATAGAAAAATATGACGACTTCGAACTCCGGCTTGAATTCCGATTGAAAGACGGAATCGGAAACACCGGAGTTCAGTTTCGATCATCGCGAGTCAAAGATTCGACCGAAGTTCGAGGTTATCAGGCCGACATCGGTGAAAAATATTGGGGCTGCCTGTACGACGAATCGCGACGCCGGAAGGTGCTTATTCAAGCTCCGGAAAAACTGTACGACATCCTCAAGCTGGACGACTGGAACACATACGTTATTCGCGCCGAAGGGAGCCGTGTGAAACTTGAAATGAACGGCTTCGAGACCGTCGATTATGTCGAAGATGACGCCGAAATTGAACGCGACGGTATCATTGCATTGCAAGTACACAGCGGCCCACCGCTGAAAATCGAGTTTCGCAACATTCGCATCAAAAAGCTGTAAGGATCCAGAATCGATTGGCTAGACTGGCGGTTTTCATTCCATCACTAACCGCGAGCGAGGGATTACGTCCGTTTTCCCCTCAAAAGAAGATGGCCGCAGGCCGGATAAGTGTGCATTAATCTTTTCTGATTCACCCCTTACCACTTTCTTAATCAGGAGTCGCCGACGTGACACGGCGGTTTACAACATACGATCAGGCGGTTGAGTTCCTGTTCGGCCGAATTAATTATGAACGCCCGCAATTGAATGCGTTAAAAGCGTCAGATTTCAAACTCGATCGCATGCGACTGCTGCTCGAACGATTGGGTAATCCTCAGAATGATATACCTGCAATTCACATCGCGGGAACCAAAGGCAAAGGTTCGACTGCAGTGATGATTAGCGAAATCCTGCAGGCCGCAGGATTTCGCGTCGGGCTGTTCACATCTCCCCATCTCGCACAATTCGAAGAACGGATGCGCGTTGATGGCCGGATGCCGAATTCCGATGAAGTACTCGACATCTTGAACACTGTTGCCGATGTTGTCACAGAGATGGATGCCGATGGCGCAAAAACACCTGTCACGTTTTTCGAAATGACCACAGCCATGGCATGGCTGTTCTACCGACAACAGAATGTCGAGATCGTCTCGCTTGAAGTCGGACTTGGTGGCCGCCTCGATTCGACAAATATCTGCCAGCCCGAGATCTGCCTGATCACCAACATCAGCCGCGACCATGTCGCCATTCTCGGCAACACGGTAGAAAAAATTGCCCGCGAGAAGGCGGGGATAATCAAGCCGGGTGTCCCGGTGATCTGCGGCGTCACCACACCCGGACCACGTGCTGTCATTAATGAAGTTGCAATCGCAAACACGTCAGAAGTATGGCAGCGCGATCGCGACATATTCGCCACGTATGAATGTACCGGAAACTGCGAATTGTCGCTCGAACTTGCCGGCTGCGTTGATGTGGAAACTCCCGTGAGATACTGGAAGCAGATACCCGTAACATTGCCGGGGGCGCATCAGGGGAACAACGCTGCACTCGCCGTAGCAACCGTCGACCGGTTGAATCAGCGAGGCTGGTCGATTTCTGACGAGGCGGTGTACGGCGGCATGCAGCGTGTCCGCTGGCCGGCACGCATCGAGATCCTGCATCGTCGACCGTGGGTCATTCTCGACGCGGCACATAATGAAGCCTCGTGCGCAGCTTTGTTGGAAACGCTGAATGCTCGATTTCCCGGCGGGCGAAAAATTATCGTTTTCGCGGTTTCGAAAGATAAAGACGTACAAGGTCTGTTGCAACAGTTAGTTGGCTATGCCGACAAAATGATCTTTACACAATATCTGTCGAACCCTCGGGCGATGCCGACTACCGAATTGATTTCTCTGGCCGAGTCATTAAAACCAGGTACCTATCGACATGCCGCGAGCCCGCAACAGGCCTGGCAAATGGCCGAACAATTGATCGGCCCAAATGATGTTATATGCATCACCGGTTCCTTTTTTCTTGCCGCCGAATTTCGCGAAATCTGGCGGCAACGTTCGCTTGAATTGTCGGTGCAGCTTGTTAACGCATGAAGTTGTACTGCAGCTGTTACGAAAGATCGTATGTCCCTTGTCGTCGTCGATTCTCATACCGCCGGTGAGCCGACACGCATAATTGTATCGGGTGGCCCTTCGTTGAATTCTGGTTCACTCGCCGAACGGCGCGACCGATTTCGCCACGACTTCGATCATCTGCGCTCTGCGGTCGTTCACGAACCGCGAGGTTCAGATGTGCTCGTCGGCGGCATGTTGTGCAAACCAACCGACTCGCAATGTGTAGCCGGTGTGTTTTTCTTTAACAACGTCGGCTATCTTGGGATGTGCGGACATGGGACGATTGGTGTTGCCGTGACGCTGGCACATCTCGGCCGCATTGCGCCAGGCGAACACTGTCTTGAAACGCCCGTAGGTTTGGTTCCCTTCACGTTGCACGACGAAAACAGAGTGACACTCGAGAACGTTCCGAGTTACCGTCTGCAAAAAGACGTAGCCATCGACGTATCCGGCATCGGTCGTTTTGTCGGCGACGTTGCCTGGGGCGGTAACTGGTTTTACCTGGTGCATCAGAACAACGAACGTCTCGAGTTCTCGCGCGTCGATGATTTGACGTCGGTCGGTTGGAAGATTCGCCATGAACTCCAACGACGGCAGATCACCGGTGCCGATGGTGCCGAAATCGATCATATCGATTTATTCGGACCACCGATGTCGTCCGACAATCACAGTCGTAATTTTGTGCTTTGCCCCGGAGGTGCATACGATCGTTCTCCCTGTGGAACGGGGACAAGTGCAAAACTCGCCTGCCTTGCCGCAGACGGTAAACTACAGCCGGGTGAAGTCTGGCGGCAGGAAAGCATTCTCGGTACGGTGTTCGAAGCTACGTATCGTTGGGACGACGACCAACACCAGTCGATCGTTTCCAGAATCACGGGATCTGCGTTTGTGACGGGTGAGGCGACATTGCACCTTGATCCTCACGATCCGTTTCGTTATGGCATTTGTACGGATGTGACTTCTCGTTGATACGTACTATTGAAAGTCCGTTATCCATGTCGCAACGGCATATCGTTATCATCGGCGGAGGAATCATCGGTTTGGCATGTGCCGATGAATTCTCGCGGACCGGTTGGCAGGTCACCGTTGTTGATAAAGGAGAAATCGGCAAGGGATGTTCACACGGCAATTGCGGACTGGTCTGCCCCAGCCATGTGCTGCCACTCGCAGAACCGGGGGCAGTGCTAAAGACGGTGAAGGCGTTATTTCAATCCCATTCTCCATTTCGTGTCAAACCGCGGTTTGATCTCGCCTTGTGGTCGTGGTTCTGGCAGTTCACTAAACGTTGCAATACGTGCGATCGGTTGGCCTCGGCGGCGTCATGCCATGCTCTGTTGCAGTCGTCGATGAATCTTTACCGCGATCTAATGTCCCGAGAGACATTTGACTGCGACTGGGAAACACATGGCTTGCTCTTCGTCTATCAACATCGTCACGAAATGGAAGCATTCGCACCGATCGATCGACTATTGAAAGACCAATTTCAACTCGCGGCAAAACGATTAACAGGTGACGAACTCGTCGAATTCGATGCTTCGTTAAAATCAGGGCTTGCCGGCGGCTGGTTTTATCCCGATGATGCACACGTTCGATCCGATCGTCTGATCGCGGGCTGGAGAACGTCGTTAAAGTCTCGTGGCGTACAAATGCTCGAACATCATGAATTCGATCGGTTCATTGGCGAATCGAGCGGTCATATTTCAGGTATCTCTACGACCAAAGGCGCAGATCTTGTAGGAAATCAATTCGTCATCGCGACGGGCGCATGGACCGGTCTGTTGAATCGCGCATTAAGAACGCGTCTTCCGATTCAACCGGGAAAGGGCTATTCTCTGACCGTGCCGCGGCCAGAAAATGCGCCGCGTGTGCCGATGCTTTTTCCCGAGCATAAGGTCGCGGCGACTCCCTGGAGATCAGGTTTTCGCCTCGGTTCGATAATGGAATTCGCAGGTTTCGATGCGACACTTTCACCGACCCGAATGCAACTTCTCCGGGACGGTGCGAAACCGTACCTGCATACACCGATTCCCGAACAACCAGACGAAGAGTGGTTCGGTTGGCGACCGATGACGTACGATAGTCTACCGATAATCGATCGTCTCCCATGTTTCAAGAATGTCTGGATCGCCGCCGGACACAACATGCTCGGCCTTTCGATGGCGCCGGCGACTGGGAAGCTGCTCCGAGAATTGGTTGAACAGAAGCCGCCGCATATCGATCCAGGCCCTTACCGAGCGAGTCGCTTTGCATAAAACCCATGTCGATATTCGACATTTCTACCTGACAATCGCCATAGTGATCCTTTAGAATAGAATAACGTAGACCGCATTCAGGAGTCACAATGATGAACAACTCCATTTCCCTCAGTCCGCGTACGAAAACGCGGCTGAAACACCCCAACGCAGTCTTCTGTGTGGCGTTTCATCCCGAGGGGAAACAGCTCATCACAGGTTCGCTCGATAACACGCTTATTCTCTGGGATGTGGCCACTGCGAAAGAGATCATAACGCTCAAAGGACACGGCGATGGTGTATCGGGCGTGAAGTTCTCTCCTAAGGGAGATCGTATCGCCTCGTCGGGGCTCGATCAGGTCGTACGTTTGTGGGAAACTTCGACAGGATCCATGCAGCAGTCACTCTCTGGACATGGAGTCTATCTGACGTGCGTCGACTGGTCGGCCGACGGTAAGATGATCGCATCGGGTGGTTACGACAACATCGTCAAATTGTGGGATGCGAATTCAGGCGCGAACACAAGAAATCTAGTGGCGCATCAAGGGACGATCTATGCCGTCAGTTTTTCTCCCGACAGCAAGATCGTAGCAACGGCAAGTCACGATCAAAAAATCATTCTGTGGAGCGTTTCCGACGGTACACAAATTCGTACCCTCAATGGCCACACCGGCCCTGTCGAAGCCGTGATGTTCTCTCCCGATGGAAAATCGCTGCTCTCGGTGAGTGCGGATCAGACTTTGCGTTTCTGGGACGTAGATACCGGCGAGACGAAATTTACCGGCAACGGACATTCACAAGGTGTAAAATCTGCCTCCTATACTCCCGATGGTCGCCATGTCGTTTCCGGCAGCGCCGATTCACGCGTGATGCTCTGGAACGCCGAAACGGGCGAACGTATCGCCGCCTACACTGGCCACGACAACACCATATACGGTATCGCATTCTCGCAAACTGACCCGTTACTAGCGACAGCGAGCTTCGATCGGACGATCTTGTTATGGGACATTCGAGAGGAATGATTAAGGTTTAAATCCTAATGCCTACAGAATTCCCACGACTCAAAGAGCGGTTGCGGCATGACCATTGGAAAACTGTTAATCATACGTCACCTCACTTAATGAGCGACGCCAGCACTTTCCTCGTCCCTGTAAACACCTGCCGACCGTGCATCGTCACGAAGTTATCGATCAATGCCACGTCCCCGCGCTGCCAGGGAACGGGGTAGGACAACTCATCACCAATTTGGGCGGCGTAGCGGACGGCTTCGTCGTCGAGAAATGTGCCGTCGCCGAAGGTGATCGACCGTGAAGGGTCGTTTCGCAGATCTTTCCATCCCTGATGGGCAGCAATCAATTGATTGAAAAATGTCTCGCGGCCGTCGGGAAGCCGATAGACAGCGGGGAGTACCGGAGTTGTCGCACGTAAGCAATCACCATCTTCCCACTCCCACGAGTAACCGATGTTTCCCAATCTTCGTTCGGCATCGCTTTTAGTTTCAGCTCGTAAGGTGCTTTTCCAACTTCGCCCCATCCCCGAGGCAGGATCGTTCTCCGGCGGCATGACGTTCGAGTACTTAAGCCCTTTCTCGCGGCAGTTCGCGGCGAACTCGGGATACTTCTCCGCGAGTTTTTCCCAGAGCAAATCCGATCGGCAGAGTGGTGTCGCCCCGCCGATCTCAGCGGGCTGTTCGCAGAAGAACATCAATTTACTCGGATAAATTGGCGTCTGGGCCATTTCATGATGCAGAAATATCTTGACGTCAGCGGGAGCCTCGTTCGCTGTAAAGACACGAGGAGTCTTATTAACGCGCACGGCATTCGACAGTGATTCTTCGTAGGGAAAATTCTCGAATTCGAACGCGGCGATAAAGGCGTCGAAATCCTCAGGCGTCGTCAGCGGAAAATCGCGAAATAGAATAGCACCATATTCCGACGCTTGTTGTGAAAGTTCATCCCGATGCGTGCCGATCCAAGCATCGATTGCGTCCCACGCAGGGCTTATCGTTGTGCAGCGGAGGACGAGGGGAAAGACTTGACCAGCTATGTCCTGTTGACCCGGAATGCGGACGTGTTCGACATGGACAGAAGTGGAGATCATCTGGTTTTCACTCCGGCAGCGGCTGGCCTTTGGTTTCGGGAAGAATCAACATGATCACGGCGCCTGCGAGATACAAAAAACTCAACTGGATTACCGATACCCGCAGGTCGACATCGGGTCGGGCTTTGAGCATTGCGGAAAACGTTAGCAGTGGTGCCGCGAGCAAACGGCCACCGTTGAAGCATAGCCCCACTCCTGTCGCCCTCAAATGATTGGGAAAGAGTTCGGGAAAATAAATCGCGTACCCGGCGTGCATCGCCAGTGTAAAATACCCGAACAGCAGCAGCACCGCCAACATCTGCGGATACGTTTGCGGCACATAACATGTAATCGGAACTATCGCGAAGGCGAGAAGGTGAGAAACGACAAACGTCCGCTTGCGGCCCCAGCGTTCGGCGAAAAATCCGAAACTCAGCAGGCCGAATCCCCCACCGAGCGTTTGCACGATGCCATATGCAAATTTCGCTTTCTGAGCAGCTTCGTCCTTCGGGAAGTCATGTTTCTTGAGGAGTTCCATCGTCAATTCTTGCCCGGCAATCACGACGCCCCAGAACGTCCCGAGTCCGACGGCAGCAAGCAGAATGCCGAGAATCGCTGATTTCCGCCAGCGCCGATCAGAAAACAGCGCACGAAAACTTCCTTTGGACGATTGCGTCTTTTCGTTTGTCCCAGCCTGTTGCCAACGTTCGGGTTCGGATACGCTGCTACGGACCCACAACACAAGCAGGGCGGGGATCACGCCAATTAAATATCCGTACCGCCAGTGTTCGGCGACGACAAGTCCGGCGATTGCCGCCATCCAGGTGCCGAGAACGCTCGTTGCGTGGAAGATTCCCGACGCTTTTGCGCGAGCACGATTGGGAAATACTTCTGCTACGAGCGCGGCAGCAACGGCCCATTCGCCGCCGACTCCCATCGCCACGACGAACCGCAAAACGGCAACGTGCCACAATTCGGTCGCAAAAAATGTCAGACCCGAAAAAATAGAATAACATAAAATGGTCACGATCATCACAGGCTTGCGGCCCAGTCGATCGGCGAGAGTGCCGAACAATACACCGCCGAGTGTACCGCCTATCAAAAAGATTGAAAGAAAGCGATCGCGACACAACCGCGTCTGAGAATCGACAGCTTCTGGAGAGAGTTCTGCCGGAAGGAGTTCCTTGAACATCTCGGTGCTGGTAATGTTGAAGATCTGCCCTTCGAACACATCGAATACCCAACCTGCCGATGCGATAATTAGCACCAGCCACTGTGCACGAGTGACTTCGGCGTACCAGGGTGTCGAAGGGGTCGATTCGTTCGGCTCCGGCATCGGCATCGGCATTCTTTCCACTCGATCGGAAGGAAGGGAAAACCGCTATAATAACAGATCGCGTGACAATCCCCCAGTCCGCGATCGTTCAAGTTCTACTCCTTGACTCAGTAAATCATCACAACGACCGAAAGCATTAAACCACTTGTCTCTCACAATCCCACATCTCAACGAGTGAGCCCGCGACTTGGGATCGTTGTCACTAGCGTCTATAATACCGGTAGTTTTTCATCGCTCTCAACGAAAGCCATCCATTGTACGGTTATCACGGTCGCTATCTGCTGATTGACCTCACGAACCGCATCCGTAGCGAACATCTGCTGCCGGAAGATGTGCTGCGCGAGCGTATCGGCGGTGTGGGGTTGGGAACATGGTTGTTGCACGAACATTCGGTCGATCGGCAGGAACCACTCGCACGTCAGGCTCCGCTGATATTCGTCTTCAGCCCGCTGGTGGGAAGTCCGTTGACGACATCAGCGAAATTCGCCGTCGTTGGGCAGTCGCCATTGACCAATCGCATCAACGATTCGCTTTCGTCGTCGCACTTCGCGATCGCCGGTAAGAAAACGGGTTACGATGCGATCGTGATCGTCGGGGCCGCCTCTTCACCGACGTGCATCGTCGTCGAGCCCGAGAGTGTTCGCTTCGAATCGGCAACCGATGAATGGGGAAAGAGCAGCCGCGAAGCGGGGAAGAGTCTCGCTCAACAACTCGGCGCCGGGTTTCGCATCGCCTCGATCGGACCGGCGGGAGAAAACCTCGTCCGCTTCGCCACCGTTTCGCACGAAGGCCGGCACGCGGGTCGCGGCGGCATGGGGGCGGTGATGGGGGCGAAGAGACTCAAAGCCATTGCCGTGCGCGGCGATCGCATCACCCCCTATGCTCACCAGGGACAACTCACGGCTTACAGCCGCGATCTTTCGAAGAAATCGTTCGGTCCTGCGACGGCAAAATATCGCGAACTCGGCACACTCGGAAATCTGCTGACGTTCAATCGGCTCGGTACATTGCCGACACGCAACTTTCAAACCGGCACACTCGCCGGGCTCGAAGGTTTCGCGACCGAGACGCTCGCCGAGTCATTCGGACACGTGCGTAACTCGTGCGCCGCATGCACGATCGGTTGCGAGCATCTGTTTCAATTGCCGGGAAAGCAGAATGTGCGCATGGAATACGAGAATCTGTTCGCTCTCGGGCCATTGTGCGGCATCACCGATCCGCAGACCGTGCTCGAAGCGTCCCAACTCTGTGATGATCTGGGAATGGACACCATCAGCGCCGGCGCGACCGTCGCATTCGCTATGGAGTGTGCCGAGAAAGGAATACTTTCTCATTCCGAACTGCGATTCGGAAACGGGGAAGCATTACTCGCGATGCTGAAAGATATCTCATCGCGAACAGGCTGGGGCGATTTGCTTGCGAATGGCACGCGCTACGCTTCGCAAGAACTCGGCGGGGGGAGTGAAGATTTCGCGCCGCATGTGAAGGGACTTGAAATTCCCGGTTACGAACCGCGCGCATTACAGGCCATGGCGGTTGGGTTCGCTGTCGGTTCGCGCGGTGCCGATCATAATCGTTCGGGAGCCTATCAGATCGATTTTTCGGAGTCCTTCGACCGGCTTCAAGCCAACGATGAATCAGTTCGTGGGGCGATCGAAACCGAGAACGAAGCCGCAATTATGGATTCTCTCATTCTCTGCAAATTTCTTCGCGGTGTGTTCGACGACCGCATGATCTCTATGGCCGAAATGCTGCACCTCATTACAGGCTGGAATGTCACCGCCGCTGAGTTGAAGACGACGGCCGAACGAATTGTGACGGCAAAGAAACTCTACAATATTCGTCAGGGATGGACGCCGGCCGAAGACACATTGCCGAAACGTTTTTTGAGTGAGGCATTGCCAGAAGGGGCGAGCAAAGGAGCCGCGTTAAGCAGTGACAACCTGCAACGATTGATCCGGCAATACAATCTGTTCCGAGGTTGGACTCCCGAGGGATTTGTCCGGCCGATTACCGCTGACAATCGCGGTGTCACTTGGTAGACTGGCAGTTCGTGTGTCTGTTGCCGAAATCCGTGGACAAAAGATGAATATGCCTAAAACATTTATTCTCATCCCCGGCCGCACAAGCCGACAGGGAACCGGCCTTAACGAAGGCAAATATTCGAACGATTATCTGGACGAAATCAACACGGTTTTGATCAATCCCGAAGACATGCAGAGGCTTGGGTTGCAGGATGGGGATACCGTTCGTATGTGGACCGATTATGCTGAAGTCCAGGTCACCTGCAAAACCGATAAAGGAGAATGCCCGCCGGGAATCGTCTTCATTAGTTATGGCGACAAATCGAGCCGGCTGATGCAAGGTGAAACGCACGGCTCGGGAATGCCGACGAGTAAAGGGATGGACGTGCAGATTGAGAAAGTAATTGCGTCGTAACAAGTCTCGTTACCAATAACAAGATTTCGAAATTCATTGAATTTCACCACGTCCCGTCAAATTCACGTTGAACCGTCAAAGATCAAAAATATGAGCATCGCCGAAGTTGAACCGCAAACCGAGACATCGCTTAAGGTCATTCCCGACGCGACCTGTACATTCTGCGGGTGCGTCTGCGACGACATTGAACTGACGGTCGAAGATCAGCAGATCAAACAGGCGAAAAATGCCTGCGTGCTCGGCAAAGCCTGGTTCTTCAATCATCACATCGAAGATCGACCGCAGGCACTCATCAAAGGTCAACCCGCGACATATGAAGAGGGGATCGCGAGAGCGGTCGAAATTTTGCTGAATGCCAAATACCCAGTGACATACGGTTTATCGGATACAACCTGCGAAGCGCAGCGCAAGGCTGTTGCGATCACTGATTGGATCGGCGGTAACATCGATACAACGACTTCTGTCTGTCACGGCCCTTCGGGAATGGCGTTCCAAACGGTCGGCGAAACGACGTGTAGCCTCGGCGAAATTAAAAACCGGGCTGACTTCCTTATTTTCTGGGGAGGCAACCCCGCTGAAAGCCATCCGCGGCATTTCACCAAATACAGCCTGATGCCTAAGGGTGATTTCCTTCCCAAAGGACGAAAAGACCGTACCGCGATGCTCGTCGATGTTCGCAAGACGAAAAGTGCAAAGGCGGTCGATATTTTTCTGCAAATTAAGCCTCGATCCGATTTCGAACTCTTGTGGGCGATGCGCGGTCTCGCTAAAGGGATCGACGTCGATCCGCGTGTGGAAGAAAAAACCGGCATTCCGCTGGACAAACTCGACGACATCGTCAAACAGATGAAGCAAGCTCATTACGGGGCGATTCTGTTCGGCATGGGCCTGACGATGACCCGCGGCAAGCATATCAACTCCGAAGGGCTTCTCGGGTTGGCTCGTGATATGAATCAACATACTCGCTGGGTCGCCAAACCGATGCGCGGTCACGGCAACGTAACCGGTGCCGACAACGTGGTGACATGGTCGACGGGGTATCCGTTCGGCGTGAATCTCAGCCGTGGCTATCCGCGATTTAATCCGGGGGAATATACGACGTCCGATTTGCTCGCGCGCGGAGAAGCCGATGCCGCAATGATTATTGCTTCGGACCCGATGTCGAATTTCAGCCAGCCAGCGCGCGAACATCTTGCGAAGATCAACAGCATCGTACTCGATCCGAAGTTGAGCGACACTGCGAAAGTCGCGACCGTGGCATTCACGACGGCGACGTACGGTATCAACGTCCCCGGCACCGTCTATCGTATGGATGATATCCCGATTCCACTCCGTCCTGCGTTCGAATCGCCTTACTGGAGCGACCTCAAAATCCTCACGGCGATCGAGAAAGGAATACGTGAGAAACAATTGGCCGTGAATTAAATAGCATTACCTTTTACCGCGGTGCAGTTGGTAAAAAGTTTCTCTACAACAATTCCTCGATCGGTGTAGGGTCTTCCAGCACCGGGTTTGGGCGTCCTTGATGATCGAGGATGTGCATATGTGGGTCGATACCCATCGCCGTGTAGATCGTCGCGTGAATATGATCGGGACGAAGCGGCCGGTCTTTGGGCGCATAACCTTTGCTGTCGGTCGAACCGACGATCGTTCCCCCTTTGATTCCACCGCCGCCGAGCAGGCAGAACATTGATGCCCCCCAGTGGTCGCGACCGGGGGTTCCCTGACTTCCCGGGGGACCGCCGTTGCCACCGTCGTTCATCTTGGGTGTGCGGCTGAATTCTCCACAGAGAATCACAACCGTCGATTCCCACATTCCCCGTTGATCGAGGTCGTGTAACAGCGCAGCAACCGATGAATCGACCATCGGCAGATAACGTTCCATCTCCGATTGCAAACTCCAGTGATGGTCCCAACCACCGAAATGAACAGTGACGAACGTCGAACCTGCTTCGACGAGACGGCGTGCGAGCAACGTACTCTGTCCCCAACTGTGCCGGCCGTAGGTGTCGCGTAAACGTGGATCTTCGCTGTTGATATCGAACGCCTTACGAGCACGTTCACCCGATACCATCTGATAGGCTTCTTGATCGAATTTGTCGAGCGCGTCGAATGTCCCTTTACTGTCCATGTCGCGGGAAATCTGATCGAACTTTGACATTAGAAAACGGCGATCTTGTAGTCGTTGTAACGACAACCCCTGCGCGAGATTCAGATTCTGCACCTGGAAGTTGGCGTTATTCGGGTCGCCGCCAGTCTGAAACGGATCGTATTGCACACCGAGATAATTGCCTCCGAAGTAACCGGGGGCCAAACCGATACTTGATGCCACAGGAACAGACACGTAGGGTGGCATGCCTGCTTCGCGCGAGCCTCGTTTCATTGCGATCAGCGAACCGATCGACGGAAATTTACCCGTGCTATTCGCACCACTGACACCCATATTTTTAGTCGTCAACATCCGGTGACCACCGGCGAAATGGTCGCCGGTTCCGTGCGCCAATGATCGGACGATCGAAAACTTGTCAGCAACCTGTGCCTGAAGAGGAAAGAGTTCTGAAATTTCCATTCCCGGCACATTCGTGGGAATAGGATTCCAGATTCCACGATTTTCGGCGGGAGCCTGCGGCTTCATATCATAGAGGTCGAGATGACTCGGTCCGCCGTCGAGCCAGATCAGTATGGCGGAGATATCTTTCTTGCTGCCGGATTGTTCCGCAGCCGAGGCTTTGGCGCGGAGGACTTGCGATAATCCCGCCGAGGCCATACCTGCGACACCAAATTGCACAAAACTTCGCCGGCACATGCCGTCACAATATGGGTTGCTGTTACCGAGATCGATGCGGAACATGAGGTACTCCTTATAAGGCGGGGTAACCGTCCGGTGGGTCCATTCGGGCTAGCAGCCCGTTGAAAAAGGCCTTTTTCTCTGCCAGTTTTATATCGCTACGAGCGCCGAGCCGGTTTGTGAAAAACTTGCGTCGAAGGTTCCCCGGATGAACAAACAGTCGTTCGGTGGCTCCCATCGACGCTTGGACGCGTTTCTGAAGCACTCCAGCACGCCAATCAGCGCAGCCAACAGCGCCGCCAGCCCCTGCAGACACCTGGGCTTGCCCACGCCGAACAGTTTGAGCATGATCAGACCCAGGTTTCTCGCCGCTGCCACCATCTGATAGCGCTTCGTCACCTTCTCGATCCCTCGCAACCACGTGCGTCTTGCGCCCCCCGTCTCGCAGGTATGAGCGAAACTCCGCTCGACCCGTTCGCTGCGCTGCTTCTGCAAGCGCTGGCCGCGAGCACCTTTGTTCCGCCGACGGTTCGCACGATAAGCCGCTTCGAAGTCCTCAGGCTTGTCGGTCCAGCGTCGCTCGTGATTCAACTCCGACTCCGCGATATAAGTTCGCGTTCCATAGGTTCCCAACTCCCGGCAGCCGAGCAGCGTCTGGTTCGAGTGATAGCCTTTGTCTGCCACCGCCTCTTCGATCTCGCTGACCCCCCCCGCCTGTTCCAGGTTGTCGGCGGCGTGACTGAGACTTTCCGTCAGCGTGTGCATGTCCGCTTGATGGCCCTGATAAATCGTCGCAGCGAGAATGAATTCGCTGTCGAGATCGATCGTGTGTTCGGCCTTGTACGACAGATGCGTCGTGCCGTCTTTCATCTTCATAATGCGGGCAGCGGGATCGCTCGGAGATGCCCACTCGTCGTTCGAAACCTTCTTGTCCTTGCGGTTTTTATCGAACTTTCGCAGGTCGTCGTCAGTCTCGATCGGCACGCCCGCCGCCTCAGCCAAACCGCGAACGTAGGCTTTCCAGTCGTCGCCGGTGTCTTTGCGGACGATCGATTTCATCGCCGCGTTCGCTTCCAGCAACGTCGAATCGACGGCCACCGTCTTGTTCGAGAGCAGTCCGAACTCGTCCGCCAGCTTCAGCACGAAGGCAAACACCTGCTCGTGGACTTCCAGCGGGATCCGCACGCCGATCCGCGACAGACTCGAATGATCGGGCGTCTCTTCGTTGTAGGCATACCCCAGAAACGCCGACAGCGACCGGCTGTCCGCACATCGCCAGGCGATGCCCCGCTGCGAGTCGATCCCTTCGAAGTAGCCGATAAACAGCATGCGGAAGTAGACCCCCGGAGGAATGCCCCGCCGCCCCATCTTCTGGGCGTAGTACGGTGCGCAGGTCTCTTCGATCCAGCGATCGAAGTCTCCTTCGGCGAGCAGGGCGTTGAGCTTGTCGTAAAACACGTGACGAGGCACGTCCGGCAGCGAATCGGTTTCGATCCAGAATTCCTGCTGCCGTTCTTGCGGTTTGCGTCCGAGACTCATGCGAGCGGTTTCCGGGGCGTCGGGGGATGGATTAGAAATCGCGAATATCGAAAATAGCGGCGCGTCCGTCAAGTGACTTTTTCAACGGGCTGCTAATATGAGCTTCATCAAGAAGCTGTGGAGCGACGACGCAGGTTTCGTCGTTACCAGTGAATTAGTTCTGGTCGGTACCGTCCTGGTGATCGGCCTCACGGTCGGAATGACGTCCTTGCGCGACCAGGTCGTGCAGGAACTTGGCGATCTGGCGATCTCGATCGGCAGCGTCAACGAAAGCTACTCGTACTCTGGCGTTACGGGACACACGTCGTCAGTCGCCGGTTCGATCTTCGAAGATGGATTCGATTATTGCGAAGAAGACAGCGACCCGTCCACGTCCGGTGCGGCCTGCCTGAGATTCGATTTTCCGGCACAACCGGAACTCTAATCCGTTTGACAATGTCGCGTGAATTGACGCTTTCAGCAGACATCTGTTGAAAGGGAATCACCGCGTCGACATCTTCAAACGGTCGTTACGTGTTTTGAACGTATTACCTGGTTTGACTAGTCAAGAAGCCTCAGGTTGAAGTGAATTCAATCTGAGGCTTTTTTATTGACGACGTCTCGCGAATTGACGGTGATCCGCAGCCCGGATATTCTCGTTTCCATACATTGGGAATCGTGAATCAATGGCACCGGAGGTACGGTTTGGAATTCGTGATCGTCATCTTCATCGTTCTCTTTCTTTTCGTCGGCTACTTCGGCCATCGGCAAGCCGTAAAACGCCGGCAGGAGCTGAGTCACTGGGCAAAGACGCTCGGACTGGTCTTTTGCGCCGATAAAGATCGCAGTTTTGACGACCGATTCTCCGAATTCTCGCATCTGCAGCAAGGGAGCAATCGCTACGCCTACAACATCATCGAAGGTCGCTACAACAAATACTCGTTCTCGGCGTTCGATTACCACTACGAAACCCATTCGACCGATTCCAAAGGACGCCGCGAAACGCATCATCACTATTTTTCCGCCGTCGTCGTCGATACCGGTTTTCCGCTCAAGCCGTTGTTCATCCGCAACGAAACGATTTTCGATAAAGTTGGCGAATTCTTCGGTTTCGATGACATCGATTTCGAACTCGCCGAGTTCAGCCGCGAGTTTATGGTCAAGAGCCCCGACCGTCGCTGGGCGTTTGATGTCTTGCATCAGGAATCGATGGAGTTCCTGCTCGCCTCGCCCCGTTTCACGCTCGATATGCAGAATCGTCGCGTGCTGGCTTATCGCTCGGGAACACTATCGGTTGCCGAGTTAGAGCAGGGACTCGACGTTGTCACCGGGCTGATCGATCGACTTCCCGATTCGGTTGTCCGCGAATTGAAGGAGGCACACTGATGGATGGTCTGGATGGTCCTCTGATCGTACTATTTGCCATCCCCGTGGTGGGGTTAATCTGGTTCATCGCCGGGTTCAACGCGCTCGTTCGGATACGAAACCACTGCCGCGAATCGTGGTCGAACATCGACACTGAACTCAAACGGCGCTACGACCTGATTCCCAATCTCGTGAACACCGTCAAAGGCTACGCTGCCCATGAGAACGAACTCTTCGAACGGGTCACACAGGCTCGTAACACGGCGTTGACGAGCAACGGTTCCCCCGCCTCGCAGGCTGCGGATGAAAACAACCTCGTGCGCGGCGTACGCCAGCTTTTCGCCGTCGCCGAGAGTTATCCCGACCTCAAAGCGAGCAAGAATTTTCTTGCGTTGCAAGACGAACTCTCAAACACCGAAGACCGCATTCAACGGGCAAGGCGGTTCTACAACGCAAACGTTCGCGATTTGAACACGCGCATCGAAGTCGTGCCATCGAACCTCATCGCGAACTGGTTCGGGTTTCAGAAGGAAGAGTATTTTGAAGTTGAGGACGCCATCGTACGCGAAGCACCGGCGGTGTCGATGTGATGGAGTTCGCCATCTACCCCGTAATCTTCTTAACCTCCGAATAGACGCCCCAGAGGCCGCTGACCATCATCCCGATGCACGAGACGATCAGTGCGATGTCCCAGATCAATCGGGGCGTCAATCGGGCATCGGTACGCCTGTAACGGAAGAAGAGGGCGGCGAATCCTAGTATCGGCAGCATGGCACCTTGCATAATGCCTGCCACGCGAACCATCTTCGGCGGATCGGGATGAAACCAGTAGATGATCATCGAAACCATCGGCAAGGCGACCGACAACGCCTGTACCGCGCGACGAGATAACTCTTTCTGTTCGGGTTTGATGACCTTCATCACTTTCAATACATCGGCCAGCATGCGGGCGTTGCTGGCGTTGGCGACGAGAAACGTCGAATAAAGCACCGCGATCGCACCAATCAGGAACAGCCACGTGGCGTATTCACCAAAGACCGGTCCGTAGGCCATCGCCAGCGTCGAGACCATCCGCATGTCGGAGGGATCGCCGCCAAGCTGATAGAGGACGACAGCCCCCATCAGATAAAACGCGATGGTGGCAATTGTGTAGAGAACCATCGACGAGAACGAATCGTACAACATGATCTTCATCCAGCCTTTGGCGCGGGTCGACCAGGCGGTGCTTTCATCGCGCGGGCCGATGAATTTTCCGTACCCCTTTTCGAGGCACCAGTAGGGATAAGCAACCAGTTCCGAGGCGCCGACGCCGATGATGCCGAACGCCGCGAGTGCCATCGCCAGGGGATCGATCCCACTGCTTGTCATGGCTGGTCGCTGAAACGACAGCCCATGCCAGACGTCCGCCGCGGTGATGCTCCACTTCTCGGTCGACTGCAGCGCGCAAACGTTGCCAATCGTGATGAATGTAAACATCACGACGAGAAACGTCGAAATTGTCTGAATGAGGCCGTAGCGACCGGCGAACAACAATGCCGACGTCGCCACCGTCACGAGCGCGGCCCAGATCTTGTCGTCGTATGTGTAGGGATCGTTCCATCCGGTCTTCTCGCGAGCGGCGGCGAGAGCCTGTTCTCCCTTTTCCCCTGCCTTCGTCAAAGCGGTACCGATTCGACCATGTGCGGTGAGAATGCGTTCTCTCTCTTTCGGTTCGAGATCAGCAAACGGCTCAGTACTCTTCTGTATCACATCGTCCCATCCCACGAATGACACTAGCTCTTTTTGCGAGGGAACCATCACAGCGTCGACGTAATCTCCGGTAACGGGAAACGTGAGAGCCAGCGATTGTCCCACGCCGCCGACGATGCCGCCGAGTTGCGCCATGATGAAGGCCATCATCACCAGCCAGCACCAGATAATCCAGTTGATGCCAAACCGGGGGCCGGGAACACCGTCGAGAGCGGTGAGCGTTGTTTCTCCATGCGTAATGGCATGACGGCCGAGTTCGATTTGCACGAAGACTTTGATGACGCAGCCGGCGATGATCAGCCAGAGCAACGTCATGCCGGCCTGAGCGCCGGTTTTCGTCGTGGCGATCAATTCGCCTGAACCGACGATGCTGCCGGCGATAATCATACCGGGACCAAGGCGACGAACGATGCCCATAAAGTGACGAGGGGGATCGATCGGCGACTGTTCGATGTCAGCGGACGAATTGTGCTGCTGCGCGTCAATGGGCTGCGACATAGGAATTCGAACTTCTCAGCAGAGATATGTGAACGAGTAATTATGAACTCACGATACTCCGAATGCCGACATCATGCAAACGTGTGGAATCGGAAGTGACACAGAAACAGAACACTTCCGTTGTTGTCGATTATCCTGCATATCTACAGACCTGTCACCCAGTCGATAGCCGGTGTCACGCAACGAAGGGGGTTCATCGCAGAACAGCCGCGATGGATTGCGTATGGATGTAGATGTCGTCTGCGAGATGTTCGACGGCGAGCGGTTCGAACGATGCGTCAGGAACGCTGAGCATGCCTGCACCACCGATCGGCGTCTTAGCGTCGGCGCCTCCGATGATCTTGGGAGCGATGAAAACATGGCATTCGTCGATGAGCTGTGCATCGAATGCTGCGCCAAGCAGCTCGCCCCCCCCTTCGATGAGAAGATTCGTCGTTTGGCGACGGCCCAGTTCGTCAATCAGCCATTTTAATGAGACACGGGAATGATCGGTTTCACCACGTGTCGAGTCAGAAATCACCTCGATGCCGGCAGAACGCAGCAACTCGACCTGCTCAGCCGGAGCAGCGGGTGTGCAGGCGACAATGACGGGAACGGTAGCAGCCGACTGCACGAGTTGCGACGTGAGCGGAAGCCGGGCGTGGCTGTCGACCACGATTCGTACCGCCGTGCGCGGGCCGGGAGGCCGTGCCGTTAACAGCGGGTCATCGGCGAGAACAGTACCGATGCCGACCATAATGGCATCCATCCGTCCGCGTAATTCGTGGACTTTCGCGCGCGACGTTTCGTTCGAGATCCATTGCGAATGCCCGGTCGACGTGGCGATCTTGCCGTCGAGCGACATCGCCCATTTCGCATGAACGTAGGGTTGCCCGAGCATCACCCCTTTGGCAAACGGCGCGGTGAGTTTGCGGGCGGCCCGTTCGAGCAGACCGGTTTCGACCTCAACACCTGCTTCTCGAAGACGTGCCATCCCCTGCCCCGCTGCATGGGTCGCCGGGTCGATTCGCGCCACGACGACTTTTTTAATTCGTGCAGCGAGAATCGCATCGGTACACGGACCGGTTTTGCCATGATGACAACATGGTTCGAGCGTGACGAACATCGTCCCTCCGCGAGCCCGATCACCGGCGTTCGCGAGAGCGACGACTTCGGCGTGGGGTCCGCCGAAGCGCGAGTGAAACCCCGATGCGATCTCGTTGAGTTCGTCATCGACAATCACGGCGCCGACCGGTGGATTCGGCTCGACCGTTCCCACCCCCTGACAGGCAAGATCCAGTGCATACTGCATCACAGCTTCGTGGTGAGGAAAAGATAACATCGTTAATGCAACTGCATGAGAAGGACACTGGCAAAGCCGGTGGCAACCACCGGCCGTTTACTTTTCCTGTCTCGGGATTCTGGAACTCGACTCGTTATCAATCTTGCCCGGGCATCCACAGTTTCGAAGTTCCTGGTTCCGGAGTTTGTTGCGACTCCGGCGACCAGACGCCTGATACATTGCTCGCATCGCCGGTCCCCGTGACAAGTCGAGACCCCTCCCACGGTGGCGTGATTTTCAGGGTACTCAACATGGTCGTGAGATATTGCCTGAGATCGGGAATCTTCGTACCGTAGTAATCCCACATGTGCTGCAGTAGCGGTTTGAGTGCAGGGTCGTCGGGGTCTTCCACGCGAACGACGACTTCGCGCATCGCCCATTCGAGACTTCGCTCGAAAGATTTTTCTCCGGTTTTTGCCCCTTCTTTTCCTTTTTCGATCCACGCCAATCGCTCGTCTTTGGCAAACCGTTCGCGCGAAAGTTCGAGCATCGTCATGTACAACCGATTGAGATCGAGATTGACCAGGCACGACGGCCTGTCGAGAACTCGATTGAAGATGTCGTATAACAGACGGCCATGATGCACCAGCAAAATGCGATTGAGGCAGTATGCCATCTGCTTGTCGGAAAGTTGATCGAGCGGCAAGCGCAACAAACCGAGCGACGTGATCGCCTGCAGAGGGGTTTCTTCTGTCACTTCGAGCGGAGGAAGCAGTTTCACCTGAAGGCGTTCGGCCACATCGTCGATCGGAAGATGATAACTGCGGGTATCGCAATGCGCATCGAGTACATAAATTGCCGCGGTGAGAGGAATCAGAAACGCGGTATCACCGGCGACGCCGGTCGGGGTCGCTCCCCCTAACGCATTCAGTGTGGCATTCGGCCATTTATCGCTGATGACGCGACGCCAATGCTCCTGTTCGAAATCCAGCACGACCTTTCCGGGAGTCCCTTCCGGGATCATCCAGTCCCGTTCAAATAACAGTAATTCCTTAGGGTATGTTTCAGCCTCTTCGGGATCCTGCGGATGGGCGGCGGTAAAATCGATACCGGCACCGGTGATCTCTTGAAGGATGTTAGCGGCCGTTTCCCGGCGTTCTCCTTCGTAGCCGCTGAGCACAATGCGCCCCGGAAGCTGACGTTGATCGTCGCGGTCATAAACCTGCACCCGCGCCAGCACAACGGGAAGATCGTCGAGCGTGTACGTTTTCTCGGCTGAATACGATTCCACTGATCGGTCGACGACGTCGAATTCGGCGGTAGGAGTCGCGTCGCTCGTATCCGACTGTTCGTCTTCCTGATTCTGTGTCCTACGGAACCGATCATGACCATCGAGAACCGTCAGCAGGCGTGAGACCGATTCGACCGGATGCCAGATCGATTTCAGCGGTACGACGTCTTTCGTATGAAACTGGTCGATTATCTGAGCCAGCGTTTCACATTCGACGGCCGACGACGAATCGGAATACAGTTTCGCCGCTTTATGAAACGCATCGGCAGCCGCTTCGTTCTGGCCGTCCCACGCGAGCGCATAGCCGGTGTTATGCCATAAGGGTGCGGCGACCTCGGGTTCGGAATTCTGTTCGGCGACCGCGACAAACGCCTTGTGAGCCTCGGCAAAGCAACCGGTTTCGCAATAACGACGCGCCCGGCGATAAGCCTTCTCGTATTCGCCCGACACTTTGCATTCCACCAGCGGATGCACGCTGCGAAACGGATACGGAATACGACGATCTCCGTCAAACTGCAACAGCTTGACGAAAATCTCCTGCCGCTTGTTCTCGGGCGCCAGTCTCATCGATAGCGCCAGATGTTCTCGCGCGGCCAGAAACTGGCGATTGAGCATGTTATAGGTCGCCAGAAACATCGCCATGTTGCTGGTTACGTCACTGCCGGCAGCCCCTCCGTGCAAATAGGCGCGATAAACGGCAGGCCGGGCTTTATCGATCCCGTCGGCCAGAAGGGCGGCCATGCCAAATAAGGCGATCCCCAGCGGATGATTCGGTTCCTGAATCAACAGTTTCTGCAGGACCGTTTTCGACGCTTTGTATTCGTTTTCCTGCATCAACAGGTTGGCCTGTTCGATAGCCACCTGCGGGTACAGGGTCGTGCCGGAATTCAGTTTCTCCAGCGCCTGTATTGCGGAACGAAGTTGTCCGTTCTCGACACTCTGATAGATTTTCGCCATCTCGTCGCTGACGGGATGACAGCAAAACTTGAACTTCTTGCCACTCCTGCACGGACAAGGCTGATAAACGTCAGTCGCCATGTCGCTGTTTCCTTCTAACAAATCGATCAATAGCCCATCTTGATCGTGAGGGATTTCGGTGTCATGTTTTCGGTGAGTCCCGAGGCGATCGGCGCGGAGCAAAACCCGTTACGGAACCTCTAACTCAAATCGAACTGGTGAATTCTGCATCCTACCAAACGGCAACCATTTTCACAGGCCATACAACCGTTGCCACCCTAAAATCTGTTGAATCGACCCTGCATATCCCCCGGATGCGGCATATTCTGACCGGATGATCCGTCATACGTGTTACAACCGGCACAACTCTTCCCGGCGACCCCGAGAATTCCCGATCAAAGGGAGACGTTCGTATCTCATTTCGCCGATACGTGTTAAGGATATTTCGCGTCGAACGGATTGACGCACGGGGATTCTCATTTCTGAATCGGAACTTTTATGTGCGGCATTCTGGGTATTGTAAACCGGCACGATCAGCCGTGCGACATCTCCGCAGCTGAACTCATCCGCATGCGAGACACGATGACCAGTCGCGGACCGGACGGTGCCGGCGTGCTGCAGACGAAAAACATTGCCTTCGCGCATCGCCGACTCGCCATTCGTGATATCCAACATGGGGCTCAGCCCTGGGTCAGCGACGACGGACGATTCGTGCTGCTCTACAACGGCGAACTCTACAACGATGACGAACTGCGCCGACAACTCATCGCACGAGGACATCGCTTCATCACAAACTGCGATACCGAAGTCGTGCTCGCAGCGTATCGCGAATGGGAATCATCCTGTGTCGATCACTTCCGCGGCATGTTTGCACTCGGCGTGTACGACCTCGAACGGCAAAAACTATTCTGCGCCCGCGACCGCTTCGGCATCAAACCGTTGTTTCTCACAGAACTCGACGGACATTTTCTTTTCGCCAGCAGCATCGCCGCGTTAATCGCCCATCTGAAGTTCGTCAAACGACCGAACTTGAACGCCATCAGCCATTATCTGACGACCTTTCGCCTTACGCTCGGACGAGAGACCCTGTTCGAAGGAATCTGGCAACTCCTTCCCGGCGAACGCCTCTTGCTCGACGACCATCACGTTCACGTCGAGCGGTATTGGGATTACCCGGAACAGACCGAAACCGATATCACCTACGACGAAGCTGTCGAGCGTCTGAATTCTCTGCTCGATGAATCGATCCGGGGGCAACTCCTCAGCGATGTCCCGGTCGGAATGTTTCTCAGCGGCGGCGTCGACTCCAACACTCTCGCCGGCCTGATGAAACAGCAACGAGGCCAGCCGTTCGCCGTCGTCTGCGGCGGGGGAGAGACCGAAGATGCCGACGATTTCCCCTACTCGCGGGCATGTGCCGGCCATCTGCAACTCGATTACGACGAAGCCCGTCTCGGACCCGAAAACTATCTCGAAGGCTGGCACGAGTTGATCGACCATTACGCGACTCCCGTTTCGACCCCCAGCGATGTGATCATTGCGCGCATGGCGCGGCACATCAAACCGTCGGCGGGTGTCGTTCTCGGCGGTGAGGGAGCCGATGAGCTTCTTTGCGGTTACGCCGTTCAACATTGGAGCGGCATCGATTTCGATCTCGCCGAAAACCTGCACTACGGAACATGGCCGGTCGACGCCGCCACGCGGCTGCGTTACGCCGAAAGTCTGAAGAAGCATTACGGCAAACAGCATTTCGCGTCACCGGTCGCTCAATATTTCGACCTGAACAGCCTGATTCCCACCGCGACGAAAGCCGCACTCTTCCGTCCGGAAATCTGGCAACAGCTCAACGACGACCGTCCGATGTACGACACCTATCTGGCGGCGTTCGTGCAATGGGGCGAACGTCCCACGTCAGAGAAACTGCACCGCCTGCTGCACCGCGTCAATCTTGAAGCCCTTCTCGCCCGACTCGACTCGGCCACGATGTCCGCCGGCCTCGAAGGCCGGGTGCCGTACACCGATCATCGTCTGGTCGAAGAGATGTTCCGCATGCCTCGGAGTTTTCGCATCGACGTCGATCCGGAAGAGCCTTCGCCGTATCTCGCGGCGGGAGAACTTCATCAGCGCGGCAGCTTGCGTTCGAAACGGATGCTGCGAACGCTCGCCGATCGATTGTTGCCGCGACAGTTGGCCCGGCGTCCGAAAGCAAGTTTCCCGACGCCGGTGCAGAGTTGGATGAGCCGGCATTGGCATAACGAGATTCGTGAAAAATTCCAGACCAGCCCCTTCGGTCGCGAGTTGTTCCGCGAAGAGATCCTGCACGCCGCCGGCGAACACCCAGAGCAAATCGGCATGCGCGCCTGGCCGATCTGGAACCTGCTCGAATGGGGCGACCAGCACTTCACCCGCGCGGCGTGAGTTCGCTCGCGAACAGAAATTTCACAACGAACGGGGGCTGTCTTCCGACCTCGTTACCACTGCGGTCGAAACGCACCAAAGACAGGATATCAAACAGAGCCGCGCACGAAGTAAGCGGTCATAAGAGAACGTCTTCCGCAACGCTTCGACCATGCGAAACCGCCGGTCGATCGCCTCGGGGGACATATCGACAGCGGGAAGATGATTTCGCTCAGACGTCATCGGTGCGCACTCCCAGCATTTGCAGGTCACTCCGTCAGATGCAATTTTCGCCAGCGGCGAACGCCGCGCCAGCATGTAGCCGTGAAGTGGTATCCCGGATAGACGATCGGCAAGTCGGAGCCTGTTTTAATCAACTGTACCAACCACGATCAATTCATTCCCTGCACGATTGTCGGCGACATTAGAAACATTTTTCACAACAACAAAGTCATTGTGTTCTCACGACACGAAAACCGACGTTGACGAAGGAACTGTCAGGCGACCATCCGGCACGACGTGCAGAGCGGGTGAAATTGATCCAATCATACCACGAGCCGCCACGCATCAAGCGTTTATCTGTGCCGGTAGTGACAAACGGGGCGTCTGTCGTTTCGCTCCGGTTTTTATAAGCATTCTCGTCATAAATATCCCGACACCATTCCCAGGCGTTCCCATGCATATCATAAATTCCGAACGCGTTCGGTTGAAATTGTCCCACCGGAGCTGTGAAGACATAACCGTCCGAAGATTTGATGGTGTCCCACTCCGTGAATTTTTCCTTTGCCGTTGCATCCTTGACATTACCTACTACGACCAGCCCTTCGACATCATTACCAAATGACCAGGGTTCTTGACTCCCCGCCCGGCAAACATATTCCCACTGTGCCTCGGTCGGCAATTGATACTCTTCCTTCTCCCGTTCGCTAAGCCATTCGCAGAATTGGACGGCGTCATCCCAACTGACGTTTAAGACCGGATGATCGTCGGTCTGTTCAAAGCCGGGGTTCTTCCAGGTGAATTCCTTCTTCGCTTTGAATTTCCCGGTTATTGCGTCATACCCATTACCACCAACTCCGTTTTGTTCCGCAGTTGTTTTATAATTCGTTTCCTGCACGAAGTGGGCGAATACTCCTTTTGTCACTTCATGCTGACCCATATAAAACGGTTTTGTGAATCGGACTTTGTGTTGCGGTCTTTCTCTTTGTTCGGCATCTTTGAATGAATCGGGGCTTCCCATCATGAAC
The DNA here is from genome assembly GCA_027618475.1 of Planctomycetota bacterium. Classification (GTDB taxonomy): domain Bacteria; phylum Planctomycetota; class Planctomycetia; order Planctomycetales; family Planctomycetaceae; genus JAQCEJ01. Next base: position 38,910 of record JAQCEJ010000041.1, read on the forward strand.
TCTCCCGCCGGGATCAAGACCAGCTTCATCCCGATGGAGTTCGTGATCAAGGCGTCGGAGCCCTCTTCAGCCGGGAGGTCGCTTGCTTTAGCCTGGTTAAGAGGTCCAGCGTTATCATCTCGATTTGCCACCAACGGTCCGTTGTTTATGCCCCTGCCGATTTCAACCATTTGGTGCGACGGATCGGATTTTGAATTAAACATCTTTTGCCAGGGGAGCAGAAACGAGGCGGCGGCCATACCGAAAAACGCCACACAGAGAATGGCGACGAGCTTGCCATATTCTTCGACGAAGCCGGTCTCGACTCCCGCCGAACTGGCACGATAGGGAGGGATTTCATTCCCATACGCATTGAGTCGTCGACTCTTCTTTCGCTTCTGAAACAGTTTCATTCTTTGGTCATAATCACGCCTCAGGTCGGGTGAGATGAGCGTCATCTCGGCTTCGGCGAGCAGATACAGAATTTCGGTCACATGATCGTCATACCCTTCACCCCGCTTCGATTTAACGAAGTCTTTACGCTGTTTCGCGGCGAATTGAATGACCTCATGATCTTCTTCATCCAGCGACACCGCCAAGAGTTCGTAATGCGTCGGCGGTCGTTTTTTGCTGGAGATTCCTAACCACTTGCGGAAACCGTCGACTTCGTCATGATCAGCATTTCCCACTCTGAAACTCTCCTCTGCAAAAACTACTTTAGATGACGATTTCCTGCTGATGTAACAATATAACCTCATAATAGCAGGGTAGCCCCGGTTGTAAGCAACCGGGGCTACCTTGCCTGACTTGACATCACGCAATCACATCCCAAATCACTTCCGATGGTTGCACCCCCGTCAGTTTGTGATCCAACCCGCCATAAAAATACGTCAGCAACTCGGGGTCCAATCCCATCAAGTGCAGAATCGTCGCGTGCAGGTCGCGGATGTGGTGGCGGTCGGTGACGGCTTCGTGGCCTAAGGGATCGGTCTCGCCGTGGCTGTGGCCGGGTTTCACGCCACCGCCGGCCAGCCAGTACAAGAAACCTTTCGGGTTGTGGTCGCGGCCGCCGTTTCCTTGCGAGACCGGTTGCCGGCCGAATTCGCCTCCCCAGACGATCAGCGTTTCGTCGAGCAGGCCGCGCTGTTTGAGGTCGGCGATCAGGCCGGCGATGGGGCGGTCGATTTCGGGGGCGTGGATGATGAGGTTTTCTTCCATGCCGTTGTGGGCGTCCCAGTTCTCTTGCTGGTGTCCTCCGCCGGAGTAGATCTGCACGAACCGCACGCCGCGCTCGACGAGTCGGCGGGCAATCAAACATTGCCGGCCGAACGGTTCGGGGCCGACCGAAATTTTGTGATCGGGCTTCGGGTCGAACAACCCGTACATTTCTTGCGTCGCCTGCGTTTCTTGCGAGATATCCATCGCTTCGGGAGCGGTCGTCTGCAATTGGAACGCGAGTTCGTAACTCGCGATGCGCGCGGGCAACTCCGAATAACCGGGCCTGTCACGCAGATGCTCGGCGTTGAAGGCCGAGAGCGTGTCGATGAGATCGCGCTGCATCGCCGGCGTTTGCGTCGGCCGGCCGGTGAGATCGAGAATCGGTTCCCCTTTGTTGCGGAGGTGTGTCCCCTGATACGCCGCCGGCATAAAACCGCTCGACCAGTTCGCCGCACCCGAGATCGGTCCGCCGCGCGGGTCGATCATCACCACATACGACGGCAGGTTTTCGTTCTCGCTCCCCAGGCCGTACGACATCCACGACCCGATCGACGGCGAACCTTGAATGATGCGGCCCGTATTCATCTGAATCATCGCCGAGCCGTGCGCGAATGTGTCGGCGTACAAACTTTTGATGACGCAGAGTTCATCCATCTGCGTGGCGATATGCGGAAAGGCGTCGGAGCACCACAACCCCGACTCGCCGCACTGCTTGAACGACCGCTTCGACGCGAGCAGCTTCTGCTGTTGAATCGAATGCCGACGGATTTCGATATCGACCGTCTGCCCGTCGCGTGCCTGCAGTTCGGGTTTGTAGTCCCAGGTATCGACCTGCGACGGCCCGCCGTACATAAACAGGAAAATGCAATGCTTCGCTTTGCCGACGATGTGGGGCGGCAAGAGCGAAAGAGGATTTCCGACAGCGGGACGGCCATCGGCGGCTTTCACATGTTTAGAGAAAAACCCATCGCGACTGAGAGAATCGGTCAGCGCGAGCCCGGCGAACCCGGCTCCCATCTGCCACAAAAACTCACGCCGACTGCCGGTGCAGAGCGCGTGTTGTTTATTCGGCGCGTTTTCGTTCGTTGTTCGTTGCATCAGTCGAAATCGCCTTTTTGCCAGAGAGATTGTTTATAGATCTTATAGTATCCCCAGAATTCGAACCGACGACAAGATTGAACGCCATGTGCAGGCACGTCGACGGCTTGGTTTTCAGCCTCGAAGAGGCGGCATTCAATAGCCTGGGGCGAAAGCCCCAGGGGAAGCAGCGATGTTACCAGCCTAGCCCCGAGAGGGGCGACAGACGAACGGAACACGACGAACTATCGCCCCTCTCGGGGCTCAGATTCGGGGCATTTCGCCCACCTGGGGCTTCCGCCCCAGGCTATTCACGACCACCCCTTGCGGGGTTTAGATGGCATTGCATCTTGACAAGAGCACCGTTTGTGCGGATGAGACGAATGCGCACCCCGCTCTCTCCGTTTCAATTTCTCCTGAAAAAGCATAAAACGCAGAGATCGCAGTGCAGTACCAAAATGCCTTTTAAAATCTGTTCCCGGAAGAAAGACCGTTTATGAGCGACCCCTTCATCGAACAACTTACAACCGGTATCGAGGCACGCGTCGCCGATGAGATGCGTAAAGGACGAATCCCTTCGCTTGCCGTCGGCGTGGTGCGCGATCAGGAACTCGTCTGGTTCAAAGGTTTCGGCCAGGTGAATCTCGCGACAGGACAGGTCGCCGACGTCGACACGCTGCACCGTGTGGCGTCGATCACCAAAACGATCACCACCACCGCGCTGCTGCAACTGCGCGATGAGGGAAAACTCGACCTCGACGATGCGCTGACAAAATACATCCCCGAATTCAAAAACGTGAAAGTCAAAGCGGGAACGCTCGCCGGTGTGACGTTGCGTCGGCTGTTGTGCCATCACTCCGGTCTCGTCAGCGAGACGCCGTTGCCGACGTGGGAGGCGCTCGACTTCCCGTCGATCGATGAGATTTTCGCCGCAATGCCCGAAACCGAGGTCGTCATTCCGCAAGATTCGGCGTTTAAATATTCGAATCTCGCCTACGGTCTGCTTGGCGAAGTGATCGCCCGCGTTTCGGGTCTGCCGTATTTCGAATACGTTCACAAAAACATTCTCGTACCGCTTGGCATGACGAATAGCCTCTTTACGCTCGATGAAAAATCGCGGAGGAATTTCGCCGTCGGCTATATGGCCGATTTGTTTAGCGATCAATTCGAACCCGCGCCGTATTCACAGCTGAACGGCGTCGCCGCGTGCGGACAGTTGCACGCATCGGTCGGCGATCTCGCAAAATGGCTCTCGGCCCAGTTTCGCAACGATGCCGACAAACGCGACGGCAAAAACATTCTCAACGGGACGACGCTCGACGAAATTCATCGCCCGCAGTTTCTCGAACCCGACTGGAGCATCGCCTACTGTCTTGGCTGGCGGGCCAATCGTTACGGGAACGACGTCTTCCACGGCCACGGCGGCGGCATTCACGGCTTTGCTTCGCAGATTTCGTTTTCGAAAGTCCACCGGCTGGGCGTCATCTGCCTCGCCAACATCTGGCCCCACCCCGGCGTGCTGCCGCTGGCGAGCGATCTGTTATTACACGCCGTCGCCGTGCAAAAATCGGAACAAACTGCAGCGGGGCAGAAAGCGAGTAAAGCGGGTCTTGGCCAGACGTCGCCCGTCCCGACAGAATTCAAACCGCTGCTCGGGCTTTACATCGCCTTTCCGCAGATTCCGTTGCACATCAGCTGGCGAAACGGGCATCTTACACTGGAAGCATCCGGCATCTCGGAATACCCGCTGCATACCTCGGCCCAGCTTGTCCCCGCCGACGATCGCTCGTTCGTAGTGCGAGGCGGACGAGGTTCGGGAGAGACAATACAATTCGAAGAACGCAACGACGGTCTGCAATTCACGCTCGGCGGGTTCGTGTATCGGAAACGGTGAAACGTTTTCACAAATTGCCCCAAAGAGCGGCGGGGTTCACCCCAGTATAGTTCGGCTCAATTTCTGCACAGGGGTGGGGTTGTCCAAGTTGTTGCTGGGCGGCTGGT
>JAQCEJ010000042.1 GCA_027618475.1 Planctomycetota bacterium
CCCCCGCCACCCGACCCATTGTGTTAAACCCGATTGCCCTGGTGTTTCGCGAACTCGCCCTCGTCAGAAGCCGCACTTCTCGTTAAAATTCCCTACCAGCTGATTCATATCCCTCTAGGCGCTGTGTTGGTCGTGGACGTTATGACGTTCAATCTGTCGCCGATTGGGTTATGAAACCAGTGGAACGTTCCTGTAGGATTCCTTCGGCAGGGCTATTGTGCCCTCTAAAGAAGGTGTCAAACGGTATCGCATACAAACAGGGAATTGCGGTGACGAGTTCATACACCATGCCTGTACCGGCGGAAGTTCGCGAGTTGTCGATCTATGAAGACGTGACGGAAATACGTCATGCCATTGCTGCAGCGCGGCGCGATGGCAAGCGGATCGGTGTGGTTCCCACGATGGGGGCGTTGCATGCGGGTCACCTGAGTCTGATCGAAGCCGCCAGAGCCGAATGCGAATTCGTCGTCGTAACGATTTTTGTGAATCCGACGCAGTTCGGTCCCCAGGAGGATCTGTCGCGTTACCCGCGCCCGATAGCAGCCGATGTCGATGAATGCCGTCGGTTGGGCGTCGATGCTGTATTCCACCCGCAAGCCGAGACGATTTATCCTTCCGACTTCAAAACGTTCGTAAACGTCGAAGATTTATCGAACAAATGGGAAGGAGCCTTCCGTCCTGGACATTTTCGCGGCGTGGCGACCGTTGTACTGAAACTCTTTACGATTGTACAACCCGACGTCGCGTACTTCGGTCAGAAGGATTTTCAGCAGCAACTCATCATCAAACGGATGTGCCGCGATCTGAATGTGCCTGTTGAACTTCGGGTCTGCCCGATCGTGCGTGATACCGACGGATTGGCGCTCAGCAGCCGAAATGTCTATCTCTCGCCGTCAGAACGAAACTCGTCACTCGTATTGTCGCGGTCTTTATTATTCGGAGAGAAAGAACTCCACGCTCCGGAGGCGAACATCACTGCCATCGTGAAAGTGATGCGCGAAATGGTCGGTTCAGAGAAGGGTGTCACCCTTGAATATCTTATCATCGCCGACCCGAATACGTTGGAAGAGATTACGGAACCGCAACGACAAATGGTATTGCTCGTGGCGGCTCGCGTCGGAACGACCCGACTGATTGACAACGTGCTCGTCTTGTTACCACATCTTGCGGAGCATTCCCGCATTGAGTAATGGCAGAAAAACAGAGATCAAAACATGCGACAGGTCTTATTGTGGCTCTCTTTGGAACATCCCTGGTCGGCCGGAACCTTAAACGGTGTTGAATTTGTCGGAGCCGCCTACTTGTGGTTGTTCGTCGGACTCGTGGGAATGATATTCGCCTACGTACGACGCCATGATTGGCCGATTCGTGATTGGACCGGGGCGATCATTTTCTGGGTCGTTGGTGGAGTTGTCGTTCACCTGGCGTTTCCCGTGTCGAGACTGACAGCGGTGCCGGTTTACGGTTACGGATTCATGTTGTTTCTTGCGTTTGTCGTCGGCGGTTCGCTGGCGATGGGACGGGCAAGAAGTGTGCAGATCGACCCCAACCTGATCTGGGATGCCGGACTGTGGGTCTTCGTCGGCGGCATTTTCGGCGCGCGACTGTTCTACTGCGTGCAATATCCCGAGATTGTCTTTGGCGGCAAATCGGGATTGAAACTGTTGCTGGCTTTTTTCGATCTTCCGAGTGGCGGAATTGTGCTGTATGGCGGAGTCATTGGTGGCGGAATCGCGTTTTTTCTATTCTGTCATCGCAAAAATATTTCGCCACTACAACTCGCCGACGTGCTGGCACCTTCGGTTTTCGTGGGCCTGATGTTCGGTCGGATCGGGTGTCTGCTCAATGGTTGCTGTTTTGGCGACCGCTGTGAATTGCCATGGGCCATTGAATTCGCGAAAGGGAGTGTCCCCTATAACGTGCTTTTGAGTCGCGGATTTCTCACCGGTGACGAGGCAAATACATTTTCTTTGCATCCCACACAGGTTTACAGTGCCGTTAATGCCCTGTTTCTGGCGATTCTGCTCACGATGTATTATCCACGGCGCTCTCGTGATGGAGCCGTTCTCGCTTTGGGGTGGATCATCTATCCGGTCACACGATTCATGATCGAATTTTTGCGCGGCGATGAGATGGGGAAATTCGGAACCTCGTTTACCATCGCCCAGTGGATCGGTGTCGGTTTGTTCGTCAGCGGGTTGATTTTCTGGGGGGTGATTTCCCGAGAACGGCGACTTGCGGACGGATTGGTCTCCTCAACGACAGCAACAGGATCGGGATAATCATCGTCCGTTAATGGCTTAACAGATGAAAAATCGTCGGAACGATAACAAAGTGAGCGCGGTCACGAGTTTGGTCTATTACGTTTGTAATCGTCCTGACGAGGCGGTTTTCCGTTCGAAGTCTCGGCGACGAATCACCTCATAGATAAAAGCCGATATTTGCGTGGATACGAAACTTTTGGGGAACTCTGGCACGACTTCGGACGTCTCAACAAAAGACATCGTGACACGTACCGACTCCGAAATCATTGACGTATGTTTACAAGGGCGTACTGAAGCGTTCGGCGTACTCGTCGCGCGCCATCAGGATCGTCTGTACAACACACTCGTGAAAGTTCTTGGTTCGGCTGACGCTGCACAAGAAGCCACCCAAACGGCCTTCGTTCAAGCCTTCCACCGATTAACGACGTTTCAAGGGGAGTCGGCGTTTTACTCCTGGCTCTTTCGAATCGCGGTTAACGTTGCCATCACCGAAAAAAGAAAGCAGCGACAGATGGTCGCATCCGTAGAAAATGTACAAGCCAAGACAGGTCAGGAACCTGTCGATCAGCGACGCGATAATCATCCCTCACACGCCATGGAAGTCGAGGAGAGTCAGCGATTGATTCGTCAGGCTCTATCGGAATTACCGTCCGATCACCGAACCATGTTGATCCTTAAGGAAATCGAAGGACTCTCGTACGAAGAAATCGCTCAAGCCTGTCAATGTCCGATTGGTACTGTCCGCAGCCGGTTGCATCGGGCACGACAAGAGTTGAAAGAAAAATTGAAACTGGTCATGCCGTCTTTATAGCTGTTGTAAAAGAGGAACCCTCATTCCGAAGATTCAAGGATGAAGATATTGTTTTACTTCCCAACATTTTGTTTCAAAATTGGTTCTATTCAAACGTGAGATACGGGTTATGAACGTCAGGTTACCCGATGATTGGATTTCTGCTTATCACGACGGGGAGTTGACCCCCTCCGAACGTGAGGAGGCCGATCGCCAATTGGAGACATCACCGGCCGCCCGCGCCGAATTGGAGAGTTATCGTGAGCTTTCCCGCAGGATCGGTGCCTTGCCGATCGATGCGGCTCCAGGGGAATTGCGGCACGCCGTGATGTTGCAGACAGAACGAACGTTGCTGATTCCCGAAACGGAAGCGGCTGCGGTTCACGTACCATCGGGATTAGCTGTCCGTCATGTTCGCCGTTGGCAGATGACAGGCGTCGTCACTGCCGCCGGTTTGCTGATCGCCGTTACGCTTTGGACAGCAGTCGATGTTTCTCGTCGTAATTCAGACGAAAAGAGTCTAAGCGTTGTTGCGAAGAGCGAATTGCCGGCGGCAAACCTCGCCGTCGACGCGCATCCTGCCGAGAGCAATGCGATTGGGGACGCCTCTCTCACGGGACCGTATATGGGGGCAATTTCTAACTCTATGGTTTTTGATGGCAATGAGATCGCGTCCGATGAAACCCTCTCGGTTGACGTCGCTATGAGAGGAAGCGAGAGCATGCAACCAGTACGTGGTCAATCTCTCAGCCAGGCTGTCAGGCGAGAGCTGTTACAGAACCCACAGTTGCTGGGTCAGATGTTTTATTATTTCCCCTCCAATGACGATCAGGTTGCGGTTGTCGAAATGACTGTTGTCGACGTGCGGAAATCCGCCGGGCAATTACAGGTCTTATTGTCGCAAAATGCGGTATTGCCGGAACAGGTACGTGTCAACGATGGGGACTCACTTCGCGCCGTCGAAACGTCGGCGAAGGATGAGCCCGATGGTGTTAGCGACTCCTCTTCGGATGTTGAATACGGCTATTCTGAGGAGTTAATTGCGGTCTTTGTGCAGGCGACCCCCGAACAATTGGCGGCAACCGTTCGCGAATTGGATTTGAATGCCGACGTGGTTAATTTCTCATTGCATCCCCCTTTGCAGGCCAACGTTGCTCAACTTGCCAGTGGTGACACGCAGGTGTGGAAACAATTAGATGAATCGCTGATGCAACCATCGGAAGGGGAGACGGAATTCACGGACGACTCCTCCGATGTGAGAGAAGTTCGAGAACCGATCGCAACGAAAACAAGCGACGGGGTCGTCGGCGATAAAACGAATGCCGATCGAATCGCATCAGATTCTCGCGTCGCAAAGTCGCAAACGAATCGACTTCAGAACAATAATGGCGAGGGAGATTCACAACCGCTCGCGATGAGGAAATCGAAGGTACAACCGGTTGAGCCTGCAAAACTCCCTTCGACAGGGGTGAATGCGGATTTCGATGCCGACGTTGCCATCGCCTTAAAACCGGGGGAAACGAGAAACTCGTTGGGCGTCGAAACGGTTCAGGCGGCACGCGATGCTCGCGCCGGTTTGTCGTATCAGATGGTCTTGCCGGTTCCCGCAGAAAGTCTTTTGAGTCAGCGAAGTCAAAAAGAGCGTCTTAGACGTCCAATCGTCCGCTCCCAGGCGAAGGCAAAATACGATAAGGCAACCCAAGCGGCGACGCGCGACAGCGAACATGTGTTTGACGATGCTGTAACAGCGAAGAAACCATCGTTCGCGGTCCTCGCCGAAACTCAGCAGTCATCTTCGGCCGAGGCGATGAGTGAAGTTGAATCATCCCCCGCTTTGCCGGAGGTTAGAGTTCTCTTCGTCTTCACGCACCCACGTCATGCGATTATACCGGAATCCAGCGGTCAGAAAAAAATCGATCGCGGCCACAGGAAATAGCAAAGTTCGCATTTTTCCGAATCTGGATGCGAAGTCTATTCGTTTCGTACGACAAGTCCCCATGAACAGAGATAAAGAGCCCGCGGTATTGTCGCTTCGACGAGCGTCTGCCAGGGATCGGGTTTCGCTTTGATCGATCCGGTGAAAATATCGATCAACGTGGGGGGCGATGTGTACTTCACCCGTTTTACTGATGTCAGTCCGAGTTGATCCTGCAACGCCTGAATCGCTTCTTCTTCATAACCGATGACGTCGACGAGACCGGCTTTCATAGCACCATCCGCCGTGAAAATACGGCCGGTGGCGAGCTTTCGGACTCCTGCTTCATCCAGCGAACTCCGATTGTCGGCAATAACTTTGACAAAGCGTACGAATGCGTCGTCGATGATTTCCTTCCAGACCGCTTCCTCGTTTTCGGTCAACTTGCGAAACGGGCTGAGCGAATCTTTGAATTCACCTGTCTTGAGCGGGTCGGCCGTAACGCCCCAGCGCTGAGCTAATTCACTCACATCGTATCGCGGAATGATCACGCCGATCGATCCGGTCCAGGTTGTCGGTTCGGCAAAAATCTTTGCCTCGGGACCGGCCCCCATCGCCACGTAGAGACCTCCTGAAGCAGCCAGCCGTTTCATTGAAACGACCATAGGTTTTGTTTTTCGGACTTGCGTCATTTTGTGATAGATCTGATGGCTGTCGGCGACGAGACCACCAGGACTGTCGATGATCACGGCGATCCCTTTGACATGCTCATCTTTTTCCGCTTTTTCGAGAGCCTTCAGGATGCGTTCGGTGAATGGTGACATGATCGTACCGCTGATTTCGAGAACTGCAATCTTGTCGACGGCCGTGGAGTCACCGGAGTGGTATTCTTCGCTGGGGCCACTGGTATCGACAAATTGCGATGAGACCATCGAGAACATAGCAAAGTTAAACATGATCGACATGATGAGAAAAGTTCCCACGATCCGGCTCCACCAGCGTCGCGGAGGGGGGGGAGGAACTTGAATGATGATTGGCTGAACTTGACTGTGTGGCGAGTCGGAATCGGGAGAAGTCGTTGAAGAGTTCATTAAGGCAACCTTATGCGAGAGTTTTCGATAGTCGTCCATGGAAGGTACGAAATGAAATCAGTTTGTTACGAGAAGCAGGTGTCAGACGTAACGTTATATTGAGTAAGAGATTACACGTCGAATATTGTGTTGACCCCCAAGGTAATAGATTCCGTTTGGCAATTTGAGGGGACTGCATGGACTTTGTCGATGATTCGGATTGTATTGCTAAGCAGGATCGTACCTGTGTTAGAACTGGCATTTCAATCAAACGAAGAAATACCGATGTGATCGTCATCGTCGATACATACGGTAACACATTTCGGCGTGAAGCTGAAACCGGTCTTTTGATCTGGCTGTTCGGGAAGCATCGATCCGTAAAGCAAACACAGAACAAATCTGCGGAACGTGAAACAGCTCTGGTCGGATTATCCGTAGCAGGTTCTGTCACTGCAAGTCGATTCGATTCGATTGGCAAGTGGTAGAACCCGAATCGAAACAAATACCTATTCAATTGAGATGCCAATCGCATTTGTGTCTCACAGCAGGAGACTGTTGTATCATGGGTCGATGGAATATTTGGCGCTGGAATGAGAATTCAATCCGATCGTTGGTTACCGTTGCTGTTTCTGGCGCGGCGCTGGCGACCGTTTCCGGAGTCCTAGTGGGATTCAACACGGCAAATGCACAGTCGGCTGATGGTCGACCGGTCGAACATTCTCATCTTACGACCGAGACGACGGTCACCCGTGATGGCAAACCGGTCACCCGTACGTTGCGTCCGATGACTCCTCGTGGGAATTATGAGACTCCCGAACAAATTCGGGCGCGTTATTCGCAATTAAAGAGCGAATTGGGCCGTGGCAGAAATTCGGTTCCAGTAACCGAACGAAGCGCCACCACGACAACATACCGCGCCCCAGCTGACGAATTTGCCCCATCGGTTACGAGCAGTCACGGTTCGATTCCGATCGTACAAGTTCAGAATCGCCGCATCGTCGATTCGAACGACCTCGAATCGTCCGAGCCATCTGCGGTTCAACAAAAACTTCAGGAACTTTATGATCGTAATAACCTCGAAGCTCCTCCGATGACGTTGAAAGAACTCAAACGTCAAGACGGGCGTCGATTTGCGAAACGAGCCCCGAAAATCGAAGCAGACGAAGAAAAACCGAGTTTGCTACAACGCCTGAATCCATTCAGCCGATTCGTTGATAAGGAGGACTCGGATAGCCAATTGCCCGAATCAGCTCCAGAAGCTGTGGAAATTGATGAAGCGTTCCCTTCGGAACTCGAGCACGAATCTAAGATTCGAAAGCTCACAAAACATTACCGGAGACCCACGCAGAGTTCATCAGACGGAGCCGTGCCGGCTCCCCCCCGAACGACGGCGAAGAAGGAAGTGAAGCAGCCGGCTTCCGCTGAGCGCGTTTCGACGCGAAAGAATTCGAGGTCCGACGTCGATGCTGCGCCGGCGGTCTCGAAGAGAACGACGCGCAATGACAGAAAACCGACAGGTGATCTTCCAGTGATCGTGCCGCAGGCTGACCCGGCCTTCAGCGAAGCGAACCCGTCTGCAGACCTGCCGACGGTGGTTCCTGAAGGGAATGGCGAATTCGATCTTGATTTGCCCCTCCCGGTCGAACCAGGAACGGATTCAGACTTAGAACTGGATCTCGACAGCCTCGATTCCTTTGACGACGAACCCGAGTCGTTGAATGATCAGTTCACCGATGAAACGGAACGCGACGCCAGTACGCCTCCTAAGCTTTCGAAGATCGATACCGCCAGGGAAGATCATAAACTGGTGCAGATACCAGCGGAAATTGACCCAGCAACCGAAGCAAAAATGCAACAAATCGCCGCACGCGGCTCGGTCGCAGGCATGAAGGGGTTCTGCCCAGTCACCTTAAAGAATAATCGTGAGTTGAAAGATGCGAAACCCGAATTCAATTCGATCTATCAGGGAGTCGTCTACGGTTTCAGCTCTCGTGAAGCCAAAGAGGAATTCGACAATGATCCCGAACAGTTTGTTCCCGCCATTCAGGGCCGTGATATCGTGCTCAAGGCGAGTAATGTCGACGCGCCGGGATCGCTAGATTACGCACTCTGGTATCGCCACCATCTGTACTTGTTCAGTTCGCCGGAGACGATGCAGGAATTCTCCGCATCGCCCGAAGATTACGCCAGGTAATCGATAACGGTTCTCGAATAGAAACCGTCAAGCATACGACCCATCATCAGAAACGACTTTCAATCCCGGCGGTTGAAGGTCGTTTCGATGTTTTCACGTCGAAAACTGTGCACTCGGCGGTGTGAAGTGGATGGCCTAACTTAAGACGTGATGCGCGAGCTTATCTGCTCAAAGGTGGCCCGCCACTTGTTGACTTGTAGCCGGCCTTGGTGACGTTCCATCAATCAGAGAGAGACTAGTATCCAGACGCGGACTTACCGCTTAAACAAGCGATGCATGATCAGCGACTGAGTCACCCACAGGTATTTCTTCCACGCTGGTAGAGTGACTCGCGTCGAGAAAACGTTGTATTCGCGACGCTCAATTTCGTCGAGCAATCCTGAGTAGACACGAAACATGGTTTGAAAGACCCCTCTTCCGCCGGAGTTCAGCCAGGCATTCAATCGCTCGGCCTCGCGGTAATGACTGCGGGCACGATCAACCTCGAAAGCCATGAGTTCCCTGAATGCTGGGTTGTACGTCTTCGCAGCAAGCATCTGGGGTGTGTAGCCAAATCGATGCAAATCTTCCCGCGGCAGATAACACCGACCCCGTTCGGCGTCTTCGCCGAGGTCTCGGAGGATATTTGTCAGCTGAAACGCCAGCCCACACGAGAGTGCCGGAGCTTCTGCTTCGTGTAGCGTGCAGCCCCAGATCGGCAGGCAACATAACCCAATCACGCCGGCGACGAGCCGACAGTACTCCTTGAGATCGTCGAAGGTGTCGTAACCGGAATGGGTGAGATCCGTTTCGACACCGTCGATGACCGCTGTAAGGTGTTCCGCGGGAATGCGATATAGCTGAACGACATGACAAATGGCGGGAAGCACCTGGTGGAGTGGGGAATTGTCGGACATGTGCGCATTTTCGCCGACCTGTTCCCGAGTCAATTGCCTGAGGAAGTCGTTGCGCCATCGAGCGAGGCCGGCTCGCTTCTGGTCGAGAGATAAACGTTCGTCATCACTCCAGTCATCGGTAATCCGCATAAAGGCGTACAACGCGCACATGGCTCGATACTGATCGGCAGGTAACGTCAGAAACGAAAAGTAGAAATTCCGCGCCGTTTGCTTTGCCAGCGTCTGGCACCAGATGTACGATTCATCCCGTGTGAGAGGCATTAGTTCTTCGGAGTTCGAAAGTGCCAATGAGAGCGTCCATACATTTAGCGTCAAAAAAACTTCCAGAGACTGCCGAGCCCAAGTTTGAAAAAGTCGAATTTCGAGAGGGCCGGCCTTTTGTCCCAGACACGGTACCCATCGGTTGAGATGCGGTTGAGTATGCCGAGTCCGCCACGAATAAACAACTCGATATCGACACGCAGTCTCCGGGGGAACTGTCGCACGAGCGGACGCCCCGTGAGTAACAGCATTTTCGCCCGCTCGACTTCAAAAGTCATCAGTTCGAGAAACGAAGCGTTAGTGGCGCGCATTGCATAAGCCGATTCGTCGTAATCGAATCGAATGCGATCTTCTCGGGGAAGATAATGTCGGCCACGGGCGACGTCGCGTCCGAGATCCTGCCAAAAGTTGGCAAGTTGCAGACCCGTACATATCGAGTCGGACCAGATGAAATTCTGTTCGTTTGCCAAACCGAAGAGGTACAAAATCAAACGCCCGACGGGGTCGGCACTTCGTCGGCAGTAGCCCCGCAGGTCTTCGAACGTGTCGTATTCATGCACGGTTTGATCCTGCCGAAAGGCGGAGATCAGATCGAGAAACGGCTTGGCAGGAAGTCGATGTTCACGAATTGTCGGCTCAAGGGCCACAAACACGGGATGAATACAGCGATCCGGTTGTGTGGATGCGGTCGAAGCAGGGAGCTTTTCTTTGGACCGGCTAAAACATTCGTGAAATCGGTCTTCCCACCAGGCGAGTAAGCGCAACGCTTCGACGGGATCCTCAATTTCATCGGCGAGATCATCGGCCCATCGGCAGTAGGAGTAAATCGCGAAAAAATGAGGCTGAACGTCTCGTGGGAGGAGCCATGTTGCCACGGGGAAGTTTTCGTAATGTCCTAGTGCCAACTGCCGACAATACCTTCGCGCGTCGGACAAATTCAGCGAAATGGAGCAGGTTCCGTCCGGTCCCCACTGTTTCAGGCTTTCCACGATGGATAAGTTGGACACGATACGCACGATCAGGTGTTGGGGGCTTGTTACCCAAAGCAACGTTGCCGGACTCTCAAACCGATATCGAATGTCGATAGTCGGTCAACTTTTGACAAAGCCAGCATAACGCAGGCTATCCGTTTTCAGCAAACCTTCTACAATAGACGGATTGTTACTGATCGCGAAGTGAACCTGATCGATTCCAAGATGACAGAAATCAAACACATTGTGGATGCGGATTCAATGGCAGGGGTTATCCCTCACGTGGTGGTCGTCGGGCGACCGAACGTGGGTAAAAGTTCGATTTTCAATTGGTTGGCGAAACATCGGATTTCGATCGTCGAACCGACGGCTGGCGTGACGCGCGATCGAGTGACTTATCTGATGCAGGAAAAAAACCGATATTTCGAAATGATCGATACCGGCGGCATCGGCATCGTCGACCGAGACGATCTCTCGGCGGATATCGACCGGCAGATCGAGACCGCGATGCTGCAGGCTGATCTTATCGTGTTTGTTGTCGACGGCAGCACCGGGATGAATCCTCTTGACCGCGAGGTCGCCGACCGCATTCGCAAGATCGAACGTCCCAAGTTGCTGGTGGTCAATAAATGTGATTCGACGAAGTGCGATCTCGACGCGGGTGAGTTTCTTCGCCTGATCGACCTGCCAATGGTCATCACCAGTATTCCTGGAAACCGCAATCGACAGCAGTTGCTCGATGCCATCATCGCACTACTTCCCGAAGAGCAGCAGGGAGAGAAAACGGCAGGCGAAGTGGCCTCTGCGAAGCCGGAACTCAAACTTGCACTCGTCGGCAGGCGAAATGTCGGGAAAAGCACGCTGCTCAATGCGCTGGCTCAAACCGAGCGCATGATCGTCAGCGAAGTTGCGGGGACGACTCGCGACAGCGTCGACGTCCGCTTCGAACTCGACGGCAAATCTTTCGTGGCGATTGATACTCCGGGTGTCCGTAAGCAAAAAAGCCTTGCGAACGACATCGAATACTACGGGTTGACGCGTGCTCATCGCAGCATTCGCCGCGCCGATGTCGTCCTGATGATGCTCGATGCCACGCAGACGGTTTCACAGGTCGACAAACATCTGATCTCGGATATCGAAGAAGCGGTCAAGCCGTGCATATTCGTCATCAACAAATGGGATCTTGCCAAAGAAGCCGATATGGAAATTGCCGCGTGGGGGCAATACCTGGCGCGTTCGTTTCCCTCATTAAGTCACATTCCCATTGCCGGCATCACGGCGAAAAACGGACGGAACGTCAAAAAACTCATCAATCTGTCGCAATCAGTTTATAAGCAAAGTCGTCGGCGCGTCAGTACAGGTCGGTTCAATCGCGCCCTGAAAAAAGCGATCGAAAAATCCCCCCCGCCGGCAAAAAACAGGAAGCGACCGAAGATTTTTTACGGTTCGCAGATCGGTATTGAACCGCCGACATTCGTGTTCAAATGCAACGACGCCCGGCTTATCGACGATACCTGGAAGCGTTACCTGATCAGCACACTTCGCGAAGAACTCGGTTTCCACGAGATCCCCGTCAAGGTGTACTGGCGATCGAAAGGGGAATCTTTCGACCCGCAGATTTCTCCCATTGAGGATGTACAGTTCGAATCGATCGACGATGGATTGCCGAATTGAGTCGTTCGACAGAACGTGTTCGGGTGGCCGGGGAGGTTCATTCCCCGCGAATGATTGATCGTTCGAACTTCCGCCGTCTACACGCGATGGCTTCGAACGCTATAATATGAGCAACAGGGCCAAACGTTACGACCGACACGTCCGGAGTCGATGAAATCTCTGATTTCGACCGTCATCGTGCCGTAGATAACGTAAAGTGGAATATGCCCTTGTCCGCCTTATCCCCCTATGCTCGATTCACGATGTGCTTGCCATCCCACCTCAAACCGCGACGAAAATCAGCTCGAACCGGGTTTACCCTGATCGAGCTATTAGTCGTGATCGGCGTCATCGCCATTTTGCTTGCGTTGTTGCTACCCGCTGTGCAGCAGGCTCGCGCGGCCGCAGCCAGGACTCAATGCCAGAACAACCTGCGGCAACTCGGCTTGGCGCTGCACAATTACGAGTCGACGCACAGCACGTTTCCCCCAAGTTTTGTGAGACAGGAAGACGGCAATCCGCCGTATCCTTCGGTACCTTATGCCAACCTTCGATACCGCAGTCATTGGACTGGGTTTCACATGCTGTTGCCTTACGTCGACCAGGCTCCGCTTTACAGTCAATACGATTTCACGAAAACCTGGCTGTCGAGCCTGACTGACGCGACCGACCATTCCAGTTGGCCGCTCAATCGCACTCACGTTTCGCTGTTTGTTTGCCCGAGCAGTGTACATTCTGGCGGGTCAATTGGCGATGGCGGAGCCGACGACGGAACGCATTGGATGTCAGGATCGCCTGCCGACTACGCCTTTTCACATGGTGCCGATATCATTCGCGCACTCGCCGGCACCTACGAAGCATCGTGCTCTGAAGGGCTGCTGAATTATTGGAGTCAGTGGCCGACACATACGCGCGGCGCTTTCGGTTACAGTAGCAGTTGCCGTATTAAAGATATCTCCGATGGCACCTCAAATTCGCTATTAATGGGAGAAAAGGGGGGAGGACTCCTGATCTACAGCGGATGGGATGTGACGTTTCCTTCGATGTCGGTGGAATATCCCTGGGCGATGGCTGCGGTGACATATTTCGCACCGACCGGCGGTGAAGGAATTCCCGGATCGTACTGGATCGCCGGTCCCTTCGCTGCTACCAGCGATATTCAATCTCCGTTCTGTCCGAAGGATGCATCCGCGCCGCGCCAACCGTATCCGATCAACCCCTCTCCGCGCAAGCTGCCGCTGTCGTCCGATGAAAGGCCGTTTTACTCGTTTCAGTCGGCTCACTCTCAGGGTGCATTTTTTCTATTCGCCGATGGTTCCGTACGATTTCTAAGTGAAGTGATCGATCAACGCACCTTCGAATCGGTTTCGACGATCGCCGGAGGAGAAACGGTATCAACAGGAACGCCCTGATGAATTTCCTGTCGGAACATCTTGTTCGCTCAGGCAGCCGTTTTTCCATCGGTTTAATGGTGATCTGCACGTTGGGAATTCACGGTTGTCAACAAACATCGGCCGACCTCGCTGATGTCTGCGGCGTCGTCACATTTAACGGAATTCCATTTGCTGCGGATGTGTTGTTCGAGCCGCTCGACGAGAAACAACAGCGTTCGGGACGTCCGTCATCGGCTTCGACCGACGCACGCGGTCGATTTCGTATGAATTTTACACCGGAGGAGGATGGGGCTTTGATCGGTTTGCACCGCGTCACCGTAAAAATCATGAGACCGGCGACACAACACGGAACTGACACCGCAACACATGCGTGGAGCCAACTGAAAACCGTCCGCCTGCTGCGGCAGGTTCGCTCTGGAAATAACGAATTTGTTTTTGCATTAAGTCGATGAACGCTACGGCAATGTGTGACCAGGAAAATACGATGTCATTTTATCTAATTCGATCTCTTCCCCGGTTAACAGTCGTCGTTGCGCTGGCTTCGTTAACAGGGCTCATTTCGGGCTGTGGAGACACGCCGGTGACTCAACAGGTGTTGGAAGCCCGTCGTTTTTTGCAAGTCGGGCAACCTCAAATGGCATTGGATGCACTGCGCGACGATCCATCGGCACAAGGACATTATCTGCAAAGCATCTCGCTCGAGCGGCTGAAACGTTACGATGCGGCTCAAGATCAGATTTCGATTGCATTGCAGGAGTCACCTGACGAATTGACGTTTCAGGCATTCGGTCTCCGCCTGCGAATGCATGCGGAATTGAAACAGGGCAAAATGCAGTCAGTCGATCAGATGATCCAACTGCACCAGCAGCATCCGTCGCATCCGGCGTGTGCACTGTTTACGTGTTATGCCTATCAGGCAAGAGCCATTTTTCAGAATAAGAATCAACAGTTCGATCTGGTAACAAATAGCCGCATCGCAGGTATCGAAGCGCTGAAGACGGCGATTGCCATGAGTGCTTCTGTTCCGGAACTGCAACGCGAAATTCTAACGACCGCTGTCAGTCTTCGCGTCGTCGACGGCATCAAACCGCTTGTCGACCGATTGTACGTGCTCGCAAAAGATGACATCCCGCTGGTAAAAGAATGCGTGAGTCTGTATTCGATGTCGCAGAACCATAACGAGGCTGTCGCAGCGGCAAATCTGCTTTATCAAAAGAACAATCGCAGCGAACAGACAGCCTTGATTTACGCCGAGGCACTTTCGTTATCGCAAAACTCGCTCGATCGAGATCGGGAATTCTCCGACTTGCATTCCAAGTATCCACGCAATTCCGAAATCACTTCCAAATACGCAATTTATCTGTCACGTTCCGATCGGTTGACGCTGGCCACGCGGCTACTCAATGATTCGATCGAAGACGAACACGATCCCAAGGTCCGGCAGATGTTGATCTACATAGCGATTACGATTCCGCTGGAGCATGGCGTTCCTGAGACGGCGTTCGAACAGTTGTCGATGCATCGCAAGACGATTGCTGATCGACAGTTGATCGGATATTTCGAAGCCCGCATTCTCTATTTACAGAAAAAGTATCAACCTGCATTAAGTAAGCTGGCTCGCATCGTCTCCGCGCAAAAGAACGATCCACTGGGAAATCGAGCCTTGGCCAAAGAAGCGTTGCATTGGATGGAACGAATTATTGCCGACCGCGAAGTCGCTGAACGACTCGACGACGCTGTCGAGTCGGCATCGGACCTGACGGAGAAAATGAAAACGAATTCGGACGAAATCCGCGTCACACTCCCCACCGAGTCATCTTCCAAAGTCAAATCGGCCAAAACGAATTCTGGCTCGACAACGACCAAGCCCCCGGCTGATGATCCTCCGGAATCGTCGGCTAAAAACACACCTAACGGATCGACTATTTCGGATACATCAACGATTCCGACGTCGACGAAGTCGGGAAACTAATTTGCCTTCGGTTCAGTGACCGTCAGGTCGGGATGATGTGCGAATGTGATCTCAATTCTGCTAACGCGGCATCGACCTGGGTGGCAAGTGGCGACAACGCCTGGGGAGTCGGAACAAACGCCTGCTGTGTGGCATGACGCCCCAAAAACACCAACTCGATGCGATCGGGCAAGCGGCCGAACATCTGCTCGACAGCCAGAGTATATAAGCCCAGTTGCAGCGAGTAATGCTCTAATGCTGCGGCATCGGCAGAACGGTTCCACGGAATCGTTTTGTAGTCGCGAACGACTAATTCTCCCTGCGCGGACTCGAACAGACAGTCGATCGTTCCGCGAATGACGTTGTTTGTTGTGGATTTCTTATGGTGCGAAATCGGCCACGACAAGAGAAAGTCGAGTTCGCGCCAACATCGCTGTGCGGTTTGCAATTCCGTCCATAAAGCGGTCGTTTGCAGAACGTCGAGTCGACGCGTGACGGCGTGAGCGATTTCCTCCGATGGCTGAGGAATCTGCATCGAAAATACCCTTGAAACTTGTTCGGCGAATGGTTCACGACTAGTAAGGTCGATCCATTCCAGCGCCAGGTGCATCGCGGTTCCCAATTCGGTTGACGGGAGCACCGGTTCCACATCGTCCTTGACGCTGGTCTTGACCACAGGAGGCTCAACCGAAAGCCCTGTCGAACGCGTCGAGACCCGCTGATGCGCAGCCACTATCGCTGAGACGCTGAACTCCTCTATCGTGCCGGCTGTAACTGAAACCGGGCCATACAAGGTGGGAAAGATCGACGGTTCAGACGAATCGACAATTCCGGCGAACTCAGCCGGGAGAGCGGTCTTCGACTCTCGTCCATCAGGCGGCTTCGCCTCGGGAGCGAAATGGTGTACTTTGATTTCGGGAATTTCAGGCGTGGATCCTTCCTCTTCGTTCAGATGGCCGCCAGAAAGTTTTCCAAAATACGGATCTCCCGCTGGTAATCCGGTCGAGAGATCGAATCGATCGCGGAGCAGCGACATCCACGGTGAGAGCTTGTTCTCCCCTTGTGGGGGCTGTTTAAAGCCGGCTGAAAGAATCAGATGATCGGCTGCCCGCGTCATCGCCACGTACAATAGCCGAACCACTTCCGAGGCGTCTTCCGTTTTCTCGTGATGCGCATGCATATGCTGCGCGATGCTGGTCGGCATTTCGCCAATCTGCGTCGAACACGGCAACAGGGCTCCGAACTCCGGATGAAAATAGATCTGCGAACGACCGCCGCGCGGTTGCCAGTTCATCTGGGCCACAAACACAACCGGAAATTCGAGCCCTTTCGATTGATGAATCGTCATCAGGCGAATGATCTGAGTCTGCTCCGCGTGCAGTGCGGCAAATTCTTCGTCGGTTTCATCATCGACGGCGGTCCGCAACCGCCGTACGAAGTCTTTGAGGGTAAAGACGCCCGCTTGATCGAAGCTCCGCGCAAGGTCGATGAGTTTTCTCAAGTTCGCGAGCTTGCGCCGCCCCAGAAACTCATGCAGCAGCGAAGCATCGTAACCGGTCATTTCAAAAGCGGTTTCCATCAGTTTCACGAACGACAACCGGTCTTTCGAACCGGCCAATCGACCGAGTACGTCCTTCGCTCTCTGCACTTGCTCGCGCTGATCGCCAGGAAGTCCGTCGGGAACCGGTAGCGTGACGAACGATTCCCAGCCGTCGGTTTGCTGCGAGAGAGCCAACAGCGTGTCATCCGTCAGACTGAAAAACGGCGAACGGAGTGCGCCGACCAGACTGACGATGTCGTCGGGATCGTCGACGTAACTGAGCAGATTGACGACGTCGTAAATCTCCTGCTGGGCATAAAACGCCCGGCCGCCGACGAGATAATAATCGAGGCCCCAGTTCCGCAGCGCGTCTTCGTAAACAGCAACGTTCGTCAACCCACGAAACAAGAGCACGATATCGCCCGGTTGTACGCGGCGCAATCGCATCTCGCCGCTCACGGCGTCGCGTTCGCGCACGCGCGGCGTGTCGTCGTCGAGCAACTCGCGAATCCGCCGGGCGATCCAGTCGGCTTCGCGTTTGCGCAGTTGATCGGCATTTTCATCAGCATGATTGTCGGCGGCTGCATCGTCGGCATCCGGCTCGCTGGATGATTCACCGGTAGTGAGACCGGCTGTTTCCGCAGCCGACGGATGGGCGAACAAAAACTCGATGCACGGGGGCGGAGAGAATTGTTCTTCCGAGAACGGCTGCAACGACTCGTATTTTTCCATCACCGGACGGAATAGGACATTCACAAAGTTCAAAATCGCCGGCTGGCTGCGAAAATTTGTCGAGAGAGGCAGTCGTCCCTGTTCATACATTTCCTCTCGGAATTGATGAAACACCCGCGGATCGGCGCGGCGGAAACGATAGATCGACTGCTTCGCATCGCCGACGAGGAATAATTTACCGTCGAGGATGTCATTGCCGCACAGCAGACGCACGATCTCGGCCTGCAACGGATCGGTGTCCTGAAACTCGTCGACCATCAACAATTCGATTCCCTGCTGCAAGCGGTTGCGCACATCGGGATGTTCGGCCAGCAAGTCACGGGTTTTGATCAGCAAGTCATCGAAATCGAGCAAGCCCTGCTGCGCCTTCATCGCCGCGTAATCGCGATCGGCTTCCGTTGCCAGATGCACTGCGGCGAGCGCAAGTCGCGCAGTCTTGATCAGCGCGTCTTCATTGAGGTCCAGCTTGTCGATCAAGGCCGCTGCTTCCTCGCGGATGTATTTTAGGCCGTCGCGCACGGTTTCGTAGATATCAGTGTCGGGCCATGCTTTTGCCGTTCCGCCTCCCTGGACTTTGGCCTGTTCGATGATGTTTCGCAGATGATCGACCGGGTCTTCCGCCAAGGGCAACCGGGGAAAGTGTTCGAGCAGCCAATCACGCCGCTGTTGCATCACCTTATGCGCTGGTTCGTGGCACTGCAGGACTTCAAATAGCCGGGTGACGATCGGCGATTGTAAAAGGGAGGCGAGCAACTCGGGGACGAAGACGCTGTGAAAGTGATGGATCCATTTTTCCAGCAACGAGTCGGGTGTTAGATCGTTAAAGTGTTTCCAGTCCCCCCGATAACGTTGCGAGACGAGTGATACGAGAATACCGGTCGTTTTTTCGAGACCGTAATGCAGTACGAGATCCATCACGCGAGAATCTTGATCAATCAACCGACTGCGGACTGTCTGTGAGGCTGATTTGTACAAAAACGTTCCCGTGGTTTGTTGATCGAGTAATCCGAAATTCGGATCGAGCCGGGTTTCGACAGCGTGTGTCCGCAGGAGCGCGGCACAGAACGCATGAATTGTCGTAATCCGCGCGGTGTCCAGTCCGTGAAGAATTCCCTGCCAATAATCGATGCGATCGGGGGGGCAGAGGCTCAATCGATTGAGCGTCGCCTTGCGGATGCGATCTCGCATCTCACGAGCCGCCCGCTCGGTAAAAGTAATCGCCACGCGACGGAACAGCGACTGCGGATCGTCCTGATTTTCGAGATCGGCGAGAAAACGCTCCGTTAAAATAAATGTTTTACCGCAACCGGCACCGGCGGAGAGCGCGAGCGATACGTTTCGCAAAGTCAGGGCTTGTGCTTGTTCGTCCGTCAGGCGTTGGCCCGTCGAGCCTGTCGAGGAGGCACTCATGTCGTGGCACCTCCGGTGGCAGATCGTTCTTCAGGCAAATTCGCCGTCGCATTTACGGGATGCCAGACTTTGCCATGCGAGCGGACTTGATGAATGCGACAAACCGTGCGGTAATCGCAGAGACCGGTGCACTGCGGGTCGGCGTTGTAAACCGGGAACTGCCCGATTTGCATCAGATTCACCAACTGCGGCAATCGCAATTCGAGCAGAGTGACGAGCGACTCCCACACTGCGACGTCGACCGGCTTGCAGTTCGCTTTTTTCCCTTGTCCTGTCATGCCCAACGCGTAACCTTCGTTCTTGATCGACCAGTAAACCATCTGAAACGGTTTCGCATCCGGCCCGACCATTCCCAAACGTTGTACGGCGAGCGCGTAGAGCAGCAGTTGCAAGGCTCGTCCCGAGTTGACGTCCTCTTGATTGAATCGCGGAGGCTTGCCGGTCTTGTAGTCGATGACGTTGAACACCTTCACATCGCCGGTCTCGCCGACGTCGATGCGGTCGATTCGGCCTCGCACCGAAAGCGTTTGCTTTCCTTTCCCGATTTTCAAGCTGGGAAAAACATTCGCTGGGGCCGATTCAGCAGACGATTCTTCAGGAACTCGTCCGAATGCGATTTCAAACGCTTCCGGCGTCGGCGGGATATCCCACGCCTGGCCAAAGGCCTTGAAGTAGTCGTGCCATTGCGTACTGTAAAGCGTGCCCCATTCATCGAGCAGCATCTGCTCGATGCGGTTAATCGATTCGTGCAATCGGCCTTCGGAGAGGCGTTGTCCGAGTTTCGCGCCGACAAGTTCATGAAACCGTTTCGCAATCGCTTTGGCTTGCCATTCTCGGGGGGCTTGTTGTTCGTCGCGTGCTTCGCGCAGCAGCGTCGAGAGAATCGAATGCACCACGATGCCCCGGCGGAGATGATTGGTTTCCGGCTCCGGAGATTCGAGCGGTTCGACATGCAGAATCGATTTCAGAAAAAAGCGAAACGGGCACGTCGCATACTCTTCAAGTTCGGTCGCGCTGTATTCGTGATCCGCCGGATAGGTTTTTCGCAGAAATTCATGCGATTGCGGCTCACGCAACATTCCTTCGTAAGTGGAAAATGGTTTTTTCCGTCGTCTCGCGGCCATTTCAGCACTGGCCAGGATGTTTGTCGCGATCGGTCGCGACGTCTGGCGTTCCCACACCGCGCGAAATAAGCCGCCCTTCCTGTTGTAGACGTCGGCGACGGCGCGAATGCGCAAATCGGCGTCGGTGAGAACGTGTGCGGCATCGGGTATCGGATCGAGCCGACCGTACGTTCTGACGCGGCGACTGTCTTCGCGAAACAGTTCTTTCACGGCGGTGACATACGGGCTGGGATACAGCGGCTGCCCCGCGGAATCGACAGACGAGTAACTAAGAACGAGTTCTTTTCGCACGCGCGTGACGACACTGTAGAACAGATTCATCTCGTCGTGACGATGCATCTGCATAATGGAGAACGGCACACCGAGCTGCCGCAGTTGCGCTCGCTCCTGTTCTCCGTACAAACAGTTCTCACGCCGCTGGTTCGGAAAACTCCCCTCGTTCATGCCGGGGAGAAACAGATACGGCACTTCGAGATGACGAACCGATTGTGCGGAGAGTATTCGCACGCTGGATGTTGCTGATTTTGTCGTCAACAGCGGCGTCGACCGGAACAGATCGTTCAGATAGAGCAGAAAATCCGCAAGTGCAAGCCGTTTGGCCACTTCGCTTTTTCGGTGTCCCTTTTTTGATGTCGTTTTTTCTGAGGCTGTTGCGGTGTCGGCGAAGATCTCTTCGTACGGCACGAGATCGTACAGAATTCGCTTGATATACTCCCATGTCGCCAGGTCGTGTCGATCGTGCTCGGCGGTTGCGTCGTTCTGTGTTGGCGCGACGGACCGCGTGAATCCCAGCTTCTGAACCAATGTCACCAGTCGATCGATCCAACCCGACAATGTCGTTGGCGTCCGCAAGAGATCGAGTGTCTCGGACAGTCTATTCAGCCATTCCAATGTCTGTTGGACTTCGATCGCGTCAGCGGAATCCCGGCGACGGGGTTCTCGCTGTTCGTATTGACGTGCGGCCTGTGCGAGTCCGTGCAAGATCGCGAGTCGTTCGCCCGAGAGTTTTCGTCGCCGTAATTGCCGGGCGATGATTCGTGGACTTGTGTCGGGATTCCAACTCTGCCACAAGGGGCGAAAGTGGCTCGATCCAACGAGGAACGTCAACCGATCGAAGGGCCAGTCTTCGACTTCCAGCTGCAACAGAGCGACCAATGATTTGAGTAACGGATGCCGTTCGCACGTTTCTTCGAGTTCCGAGTCGCAAGGGATTTCCGCGGCGTCAAAGACGTCACGCAATCTCTCTGCAGAATCGCTCAACGAGCGGTATGACACGACGATGTCTTTCGCGGGAACACCGGTGCGTAGCAATGTTTTGACTCGCTCGGCGATCAATTGCAATTCCGATTGCGGCCCGAGCGTCTCCACGATTTCGATTGAGGCCATTGAAGAGGCCGGTTCGAGCGTTCGCGTAATGGCAAACAGGCTTTTTGCAAACAAATCTTGAATGGAAAGCGGCGTCTCAGTGACTGCAAGTTTCAGCACGCTTTCGTGAATCGTGACATCTCGTTTTTTTAGTTCCTGCAACCGCTGATACGTTCCCTGCGACTTGGAGAAGAGATCCTGCCGTTCATCGTCGGGATCAAACGGCAACGAAATGGCGGTCTGCTCAGAGTGTCGTATGAGTGCTTCCAGAATTTCGTGCTGCGGACTGGTGAAGTCGGTGAAACCATCCACGATCACAAGATCGAGTCGATCGAAAGGTTGCCAGTGTCCGTCAAGCACCAGAGAACGAGCCAGCCAGAATCGTCCCTCGGCATCGTAACGCTGACACTTTTGCAAGAGTCGCTGGTACTCGGCGTAAATCAGACCAAGTTCGCGATCGGCGGGTCGCTCGCCTCGCCGCCTGCAGATCTCCTGAAAGGATTCGGGCCAGAGTTCTTCGCGTTTCAATTCGACGACGAATTCGATCACGAGATCGAGAAACCCCGTTGTCTTTGATACCACCGAAAAGTGAGGCAATTGTCCGTCGGCCAGCAACCGATCGAGGAGTTGTCGGAATATCCAGCGGCGTTCAAGATTCGAAATCGGCAGATTGTGGTCCACCGAACGGGAGAGCACCGCATGAATTAAAATCTTTTCGGCAAAGTCTTCGAAGGTCATCACCTGCGGGCGGCTACACACTGCCAAATCGGTCGCCAGTAAATTTCGTTCGATCGCTCGACATGCTTTTCGGGTAGGGGCAAGCCATAATGTCGAGCCGAAGTGCCTGTTTTCATGAGCCGTGCGTAAAAAACGGCGGTATCGTTCGAGTAGATGCCGGGTTTTCCCCGTTCCAGCTAGTCCTAATAATAATTCGAGTTGATGCAGCATCATCTTGCCCAAAGTTATCAAATCACATAAACTGATAGGAGCGCGTTGAAATCGCCCTCAATCAGCGATTGAATACGCTTACGCTATTGTGAATCGATTTCGTTTTCTACCAAGGATTCGGGAGGAGTCGTCGAATGCATCGAAGTCATTTCCGGTTGTTGTCTCGAATCGTGTGTGGGACAGTTCTTGCTTCGTGCGTAGCGATTGCCCCGCCGCCATCGCATGCCGACGACGATCAGGAATACTATGAATTGATGAAGACATTTGCCGATACCTTCGAGCAAATCGATCGCAATTATGTAAAAAGTGTGAACCGCCGGGAATTGCTGGAAGCGGCGATTCGAGGGATGACGGCTAAACTCGACCCGTATTCGAATTATATCAGCCCGGACGATCTCGCTCGATTCACTCAGTCGGTCGAACAGGAATTTGGTGGAATTGGCATTCAGGTGCAGGTCGACCCCCAGTCGCGCCGGCTGACCGTCATTGCCCCTTTGCCGGGAACTCCCGCGTACCGCGAGGGAATTCGCTCGGGCGATCAGATCGTCGAAATCGAGGGACAGGCAACCGACGGCTATACGACCGAAGACGCCGTCAAGCTGCTTAAAGGCGAGGCTGGGAAAGCGGTGAATATCGGCATACAACGCCCCGGTGTGGAAGAGACCATCCGCATGTCGATCGTTCGCGAGATCATTCAGGTGCCGACAGTTCTTGGCGACACTTACAATCCCGATAACACGTGGAATTTTCTGCTCGATCCGGAGTCCAAAGTCGGATACATCCGTCTAACGCATTTCAGCCGACATAGTGCCCCGGAAATGTTGAAAGCTCTGAAAGACTTGACGACGCAGGGAATGAAAGGGCTGGTGCTCGACCTGCGTTTCAATCCCGGCGGATTGCTCTCACAGGCGATTGAAATTTCCGACATGTTTATCGAAAGCGGCAAGATCGTCAGCACGAAGGGACGTAACAGTTCCGATCGAGAATGGACGGCCAAGAAAGAGGGAACATTCGTTGGGTTCCCTATGGCGATTCTCGTCAACCGCTACAGCGCCTCGGCCAGTGAAATCGTCAGTGCTTGCCTGCAGGATCACAAGCGAGCCGTCGTCGTCGGCGAACGAAGCTGGGGTAAAGGAAGCGTGCAGAATGTGATTGAACTGGAAGCCGGAAACAGCGCTCTCAAGTTGACGACGGCGAGTTATCACCGTCCGAGCGGCAAGAATATTCATCGCTTCCCCGGTGCGACCGACAAAGACGAATGGGGCGTTTACCCCGACGATAAATATCTGATCGATTTCACGCCGCAGGAGACCGAACAGTATCTGATCTATCGCCGCGACAGAGACGTTTATAAAGCCGACGGACCTCCGAAGAGTGAATATGTCGACCGTCAGTTGCAATCGGCTGTCGAATTGCTGAAACAGGCGATTGCCGGTGTACCGGCGACTCCGGCACCCAATGCTGATGACGACAGTGTGGAAGCGGTCAAACCGAAAGCTGCCGCGGCCGCCGGAGACTTGCCGCGTAAAATTCGCGATGCGGCGATTTACCTCCCGGAAGAGGGGAATGATGCCGACGACAATGCAACGGCGGTGTTCTCCTATCTGCCACAGTCGGCATAATTCGTTCTCGCGGCGTGACGCCGACGGGGCCAATCGGAGCCGAGATGTCTGATTTGCCACGACAATTCGGTTCGATTATGGGACTGCTGCTTGTGCTGAGTGCCCCCGTAGTCGCTTGGGCCGAAGAATCGTCGGTCGAGAACGATTCACAAGAAACCGCTGAACAAGAACGCTTCTTCGAAACGCACATTCGACCGTTGCTCTCGGCAAAATGTTATCACTGTCACGGCGCAACCAAGCAGAATGGGAAATTGCGACTCGATTCGCAGGCAGCAATGCTTCGAGGCGGCGAAAGCGGTCCCGCCGTCGTTCCTGGAAAAACAGACGAAAGTTTGCTGATCGAAGCGATCAATTACGCCTCTCTCGAAATGCCACCCTCCGCCCAATTGACGGATGACGAGATCGCCGCGCTGACGACGTGGGTCCGCGACGGTGCGATCTGGCCTAAAACATTGACATCACCGCATCAGAAGGGATTTGCCTCCGCCATCACAGACGAAGACCGGGCGTATTGGGCATTTCAGCCATTAGCTGACATCACCCCACCCGACGTTGAGAAGGATGCGTGGTCTCGAAACGACATCGATCGCTTCATTCTGCAACGATTGAATCACGAGGGATTCACGCCATCACCAGCAGCGGACAAAGTCAAACTCATCCGCCGGCTTTATTTCGACCTGATCGGCCTGCCGCCCCTCCCCGACGACATCGCCACCTTCGTCAATGATACAGCCGACGATGCCTACGAACGACTCGTCGATCGGTTGCTTGACGACCCGCGTTACGGCGAGAAATGGGCACGCCATTGGCTCGACCTCGTCCGCTATGCCGAGTCCGACGGATACAAGCAGGACGACTTCCGTCCCGAAGCGTGGCGGTATCGCGATTACGTCATCAAAGCATTCAACGAGGATAAACCGTACGATCAATTTGTGCTCGAACAACTCGCCGGCGACGAGTTGAGACCTCGTGACACCGAAACGCTGGCGGCCACCGGTTATCTGCGGCATTGGATCTATGAATACAACCAGCGCGACGTCCGCACGCAATGGGACACGATTCTCAATGACATCACCGACGTGACCGGTGATGTGTTTCTCGGCATGAGCATGGGGTGTGCCCGCTGTCACAATCATAAATTCGATCCGATTCTGCAACGGGACTATTATCGACTCAAGGCGTTCTTTGCGCCGCTTTTGCCGCGCGACGATCTCATGTTCGGTGAAACCGAAGAGGTTGACAGGTATCAACAACAGCGTTCCGCCTGGCAAAACGAAACCGTCGAATTGCGCCGGCAGATCGAAGAAATCGAACAACCGTTTCGCGACAAAGCCGCCGCGGCAGCGATTGATAAATTTCCGCCGGACATCCGTCCGATGTTGCGTAAATCGGTAAGCGATCGTTTGCCGCTCGAGCATCAGCTTGCTTCGCTGGCGTACCGCCAGGTCGATGCCGAACTCGACCGACTCGATGTCGCGAAGCAATTGGAAGGGGACGCGAAAACGAAGTATCAGGAGTTGAAAAAACAGCTCGCCGAGTATGATGCTGCCAAGCCACCGCCACTGCCACCGGCGTTCACTGTCACCGACGTCGGTCCGGAGGCCCCTATCACAACAATTCCAGGCGATGTTGACCTGATCGATATACCTCCCGGTTTTCTCACGGTGCTCGATCCGCTCAATGCAGACATACCCGCCGATATGCCGAATTCAACCGGTCGCCGATTGGCACTCGCCCGTTGGTTGACGAATCCCGAAAATCCACTCACGACGCGGGTGATCGTCAATCGAATCTGGCAATATCATTTCGGCCGCGGCCTGGCGGGAACGCCGAGCAATTTCGGTCGGCTGGGCGATGCGCCGACGCATCCTGAACTGCTCGACTGGTTGACGCGGCAATTTCTCGATGGGGGCTGGCGCTTCAAGTCGCTGCATCGGTTGATCGTCACGTCGGCGACGTATCGACAAAGTTCCGTCGGTCTCAATGCCGAGATCGCCAAATCGACCGATCCGCAGAATCGTTGGTTGTCGAAAATGAATATCCGCCGGCTCGACGCCGAGCAGATTCGCGACGCGATGCTTGCTGTCAGTGGCGAACTGGATTCGCAACATGGCGGACCGAGTGCCGAGGCCGATTTGCTGAGGAGGACGATTTATACGAAAGTCATTCGCAATAAGCGTGATCCGTTGCTTGACGCTTTTGATGCCCCCGACAACTTCAATAGTATCTCGCAGCGTAATGTAACGACAACTCCGACCCAATCGCTGCTGCTGATCAACGGCGTCTGGACGCTCAGCCGCGCACGAAAATTCGCTGCCAATCTGCTCGACCTCGAAGTCAGCGACGGTGACCGCATTGCTCGCGCCTATGAAAGTGCCTACGGTCGCAAGGCAAGCGACGATGAAATCGCTGCGGCGCTGGTTTTCATTGAGGAGCAGCAAGACCGCATCATCGCTCCCGATTCAGCCGACGAACAACAAAAACCTGTCGATCCGCGAACCGCCGCGTGGATCGATTTCTGCCACGCGATTTTTAATTCAAGCGAGTTTATGTATGTTGATTAATATGAATTGACTCGCACGGGTGATGACGACCGCAAAGACGCGGAGTTCGCGAAGTGGAATGAAATCGCAAAGAGCTCTTGGCGAACTCCGAAAATATGCGGTGGAGATTATGAGGAAATCATGTCGCATCGTCTCGTAATGAATCCTTCACATTCCACTCGCCGCGAAATGCTGATGACCAGCGGTGCCGGGTTCGGCGCGTTGGCGCTGTCGTATCTCGAACAACAGACGGTGGCCGCCGAAAAACCGGATGTCCGATTTGATCATGGTCAACCGCATCTGTTACCGCGGGCCAAGAACATTATCTTCGTCTTCCTCGAAGGGGGCCCGAGTCACATCGATCTGTTCGATCCCAAACCGAAACTGCGAGAACTTGCGGGTCAACCGCTCCCGCCGAGTTTCAAACCGGTGATCACGCCGATGGGGGAATACGAAGCCCCACTGCTCGCCGACCAGCGAAAATGGAAACAACACGGCGAAGCGGGGACGTGGGTCAGTGACTGGCTGCCGCATATCGCAGGCTGCGTCGACGACATCTGCGTGATCCGTTCGTGCTGGTCCAACGGTCTCAATCACTCGAACGGCGTCTGCCAGATGAACACCGGTTCGATCATCGGCGGACGGCCGTCGCTCGGGGCGTGGGTGAGTTACGGTTTGGGAACAGAAAACGCGAATCTCCCCGCATTCGTTGTGATGGAAGACACCCCTGGTAAAGTCATCAACGGCCCGCGCAACTGGAGCGCCGGCTTCATGCCGGCAGCTTATCAGGGGACGTCATTTCTTCCCGGGGCCGAGCCGATTCATAATCTTGCCACCCCCGATGGCATTAGTGCCGATCGACAGTTGGCGAAACTCCGCTTCCTCGATCGACTTAACCGCGAACACGAAACATATCGACGTGAGCAATCGGAACTCGACGCCCGGATCAAGAGTTACGAACTGGCCTTCCGCATGCAAACTGAAGCGCCGCTTGCCGTCGATCTTGGGGAAGAGACCCCCCACACGCAAGCGTTGTACGGCATCGGTCAACCGCAGACCGACGTCTTTGGCCGCAACTGTCTCTTAGCCCGCAGGCTCATCGAACGGGGCGTCCGTTTCGTGCAACTGTATCATGGCGCGGGGAGCCGTTGGGATGCCCACGCTGGCATCGAGGCCAATCACAAGACGACTTGCAGAGAGTCCGATCTGCCGGTCGCCGGTTTGATTCACGACCTTAAACAACGCGGCCTGCTCGACGAGACGCTCGTCGTCTGGGGGGGAGAATTCGGTCGCACGCCGATGAGCGAAAAAGGGGACGGCCGCGATCACAACCCGTACGGGTTCACGATGTGGATGGCCGGAGGTGGCGTAAAAGGGGGGCAGACGATCGGCACGACCGACGAGATCGGCCTGTACGCCGTCGAAGACCGGTTGCACGTCCACGACCTGCACGCCACGATGCTACATCTGCTCGGCCTCGACAACATGCGGCTCGCCTACCCACACAAAGGCCAACCCGAACGCCCGACCCTCAATGAAGGTTTGCCTTGCAAAAAGATTTTTTCCTGAAGTCTGTACTCCCACATCATCTACTGGAGAAACTCCACGCATGCAATATCGTCAACTCGGACAATCCGAACTCAAAGTCTCAGCAATCGGCATGGGGTGTGTCACCTTCGGACGCGAAATCGATCGCGACAATTCGTTTGGTGTGCTCGATCACGCTCTCGCTCAGGGTATCAACCTGTTCGACACCGCCGAAGCGTATGCGAAGGGGGCCAGCGAAGCCATACTCGGCGAATGGATTGATGCCAGAAAAGTCCGCGACAAGATGGTGCTGGCGACGAAAGTTTCTGGCAAACTGACGAAAGAACGTGTCACGTCGTCATGCGACGAAAGTCTCAAACGGCTGAAAACCGATCGTATCGACCTCTTCCAGTTGCACAACTGGGACGGCAACACGCCGCTCGATGAAACGCTCGGTGCGCTCGAAGCGTTGGTTCAACACGGCAAGATTCGATACATCGGCGTGAGCAACTGGCAGACCTGGCAGCTCGCGAAATCGCTGATTCGTGCAGTGAAACACGCAGGCATCCGCTTCGAGTCGATCCAGCCTCCTTACAATCTCGTGCAGCGAGAAATCGAAACCGATCTCTTGCCGTTGTGCCTCGATCAACAGATTGGCGTGCTCAGTTACAGTCCATTGGGGGCTGGTTTTCTCACCGGTAAATACAGTCGTGGCGGCGATGTCCCTAAAGGGACGAGGTTCGACATCATCCCGGGGCATCAGCCGATTTATTTCACCGAACCGGGTTTCCGCGTTCTCGAAGGATTGCAGAACATTTCGCAGGAAACTGGCCGATCGCTGATCGATCTGTCGCTCGCGTGGGTGTTGGGACGACCCGGTATTACGACGATGCTGGTCGGAGCGCGGAGCCCGTCGCATATCGATCAGGCCCTCGCGGCAGAAAATAATCCGCTCAGCGACGAATTGCGCGAACGGCTGGGGAAACTATAAAGGCGAGTCGCCGACCGTTACGTCGTTCACTCGACGGAACATCACGAAAAAACCAGGAATGCCATGAAGTATCTCACCACTGTGTTATTCATCGTCACTATGGGGTCGCTCTGGGGAGCGGTCTGCCGCGCCGACGATGTTCTGCCGGAGCTTCCGGAAGTCCAGGTGCTGAAAACGGACGACGGTGTGACGTTCGCGATCCTTGGCGACAAACCCGACGCCCCGGCCCCCACACTGTTCGTCTTCGGTGGCGACATGCACAGCGCTCTTGTTGGCGTCGATGTCAATCATATCGGGCGACGTCTCATTCCGCACGGTTATCTCTGCGTGTCACTTGATGTTCCCTGTCATGGTTCGGATGTGCGTCCCGGTGAAACGCCCGGAGGACTCGTCGGCTGGAAAGATCGTATCGTCAACGGCGAAAACCTCGTCAAATCATTTACGAATAACGTCTCGAGCGTGCTCGACTATCTGATCAAAGAGAAATTTTCCGATCCCGAACACGTCGCCATTTCCGGGACGTCGCGAGGCGGCTTTATGGCGTTTCATGCAGGGGCTGCCGATGAACGCGTCAAGCAGGTGATCGCCTTCGCACCAGTGACGAATCTGGGAGCGCTCACCGAGTTCAAGGGAACCGAAACCGACGAGCGTGTGCAGGCGCATTCAACGATTCATCTGGCGGACAAGCTGGTGGGGAAACCGCTGTGGATCGTGATCGGCAACGACGACAACCGCGTGAGCACCGACGATTGTCTCGCCACGGGACGGGAGATCATCAAGCAATCGAAAGGCAAATTGAACCCGGTTCCTGTGGAAATCCGTCTGGTCGGCACCACCGACCACCGCCTGCACGCCGTCCCCACCCCCCAATTCGGCCAACTCTGCGCCCCGCACGAAGAAGCTGCCAAGTGGTTATTGTTGCAACGAATAGTGGTCAATCCATAAGAGTTGTGCAAACGGAGTTCGTCGTTAGAGGTTTCTTTCGGGATAAAGTCGATTATTGATGACTTCGGTTTAGCCATAATGCCGCACGTCCGGTCGATCATCATTTCGATACGAACGCCAGTCGACTCGAGCTGCGTCATTGTCGCGTCACCTTATCCCCGGCCCTGCGGACCGGGCTGGGCAAAGTTCTGGCCCTTTGGGCCGGAAAACAGGGGGACCACCATTTAACGGATGCACCCTGAGGAGCGGCGCAGCTTACCCTATAGTTGCGATTGGCAAAAAACCGACTACAATACGGTATGCTAACGTAACTCCGCGTGAAGACTCACACTGCGCGTGCAGACATCAACCTCCGTACTAACGAAAATCCCGCCGTGACCGTACTTGTCCCAGGATCGTTGACCTCTTCGGCCGCGAAGATGCTCGTCGAGAGACTGCGCACGATTGTCGGGAACGATGGGCTGCTCTTCGATCCGTCCGAGTTGCTCGTGTACGAATGCGACGGGTATGTGATCGAAAAAAAGGTGCCCGACGTCGTGGTGTTTCCCACGTCGACCGAGCAGGTGGTAGCGATCGTCAAACTGTGCAACGAGATGGACGTGCCGTTCATTCCACGAGGGGCGGGGACGAGTCTGGCGGGGGGGTGTCTGCCGATCGGCGGTGGTGTGATGATCGCTCTCACCCGGATGAAGCGGATTCTGGAAGTCAATCTCCGCGACCGCTACGCGGTTGTCGAGCCAGGGCTCGTTAATGTGCATTTGACGCAACATTTGAAGGGGACGGGATTTCATTATGCCCCCGATCCGTCGAGTCAGGGAGCTTGCACCATCGGTGGAAACGTCGCGACAAACTCCGGCGGACCACATACGTTGAAATACGGTGTGACGGTTAATCATGTGATCGGAGCCGAGGTCGTGTTGCCTGATGGAACAATCGTGCAACTAGGCGGACAGGTGGAAGATGTCCCCGGTTTCGATCTTACGGGACTTTTTGTCGGCAGTGAGGGAACGTTCGGCGTCTGCACAAAGGTAACTGTCAGACTCAGCCGCGACCCGTCGGCCTATCGCACAATGCTCGGCGTATTTAATACCGTCGGCGAAGCCACTAACGCGATTAGCGCGATCATCGGTGCGGGGATTGTTCCAGCGGCGCTCGAGATGATGGATCAAGGAATCGTCGAAGCAGTCGAGGCGGCGTTTCACTTTGGTTTCCCGCTTGACGCTGGGGCAGTGTTGTTGATCGAAGTCGACGGTCTCGAAGTCGCCGTTGACGAGGAAGCGAGTCGCATCAAGGAGCTCTGCTCAGAAAACGGAGCGAGAGAAGTCCGCTTGGCGAACACGCAAAAGGAACGCCTATTATTGTGGAAATGCCGTAAGCAGGCGTTCGGAGCGATTGGCCGACTAAGCCCGAGTTACTGCACGCAGGACGGTGTCGTGCCGCGGACAAAATTACCCGAGATTATGGATTTTATCAACGAGGTGAGTGCCCGGCATCAAATTCGGATTGTCAATGTATTTCATGCCGGGGATGGAAATATTCACCCGATTTTGTTGTTCGATGAACGGAATACAGAGCAGGTCGGCCGGGTACTGGCGGCGAGCGACGAAATTCTCGAAAAATGCATCGAACTTGGCGGCAGTGTGACCGGTGAGCACGGTATCGGTGTCGAGAAGATCAGTTTCATGGAGAAGCTGTTTACAAAGGAAACACTGGAGGTGATGGAACGGGTTCGTACGGTGTTCAATCCCTCTGGAAGATGCAGCCCGCAAAAAATGCTGCCAACCGCCGGTGCCTGTGGTATGGAACATATCGAGCGAAGTCATCCTGGGAAAAAGGCATCGTCGTGACAATGCCCATGACTGCAAGTGTCATCGAAGCCTCTGAAGAATTTGCACCCGCAACGGTTGCGGAGTTAGAACGTTTTCTGGGAGAGAATGCCCGGAAGGTGAAGAAGCCTGTCTATCCCGTTGGTGGCCGCACGGCGCTGCATTACGGGTATCCGCTCTGCGATCCGGGAACGGTTGTGTCGACCGCTAGGCTCTCGCGTGTCGTTGACTATCCCGCCCGCGATATGACGGTCACGGTCGAGGCTGGAATTCGGATGGAGCAGTTGAACGAGTTGCTTGATCGGGAACGCCAGCGGTTGCCGATCGATATTCCCCAATTGCATCGGGCGACTCTCGGGGGAGTGCTGGCGACCAATTCAAACGGTCCGCGCCGGTATGGATACGGTACGCTGCGAGATTACGTCATCGGTGTTTCGGCAATCGACGGTCGAGGAAATCTGTTTCACGCCGGGGGCCGGGTCGTGAAAAATGTTGCCGGTTACGATTTGTGCAAATTGATGATCGGGTCACTGGGAACGCTCGCCGTTATCACCCAAGTGACATTGAAGTTGCGGCCCGTACCTGAAACGTCGTCATGGTTGTGGTGTTCGTATCCGACGTGGCAACAGCTTGATGAGGCTCTTGAACGTCTGACGACGACGGCGACCCGGCCTGTTGCTATGATCGCACTCAACGCACGGGCGGCTCGTCAGATCGTCAATGAAATTCATCTCGATGTCCCAGTGGAATCACCGACGCTGGCACTGGCAATTGAAGGTACTCAGAAAGAGACCGAATGGCAGTCGAGCGTCTTGAAGGACGAGTTATCGTTTACCGGTGCGAGCGCAATGTATGATATACCCGGCCACCATGGGGAATCGGTATGGACGGCATTGACCGATTATCCCGTGGTCACCGATGAACCGCTGACGTTTCGCGCGAATATGTTGCCGTCACGGGCAGCTGGTTTTATG
Source organism: Planctomycetota bacterium (assembly GCA_027618475.1). Lineage (GTDB taxonomy): Bacteria > Planctomycetota > Planctomycetia > Planctomycetales > Planctomycetaceae > JAQCEJ01. The sequence continues at coordinate 32,907 of JAQCEJ010000042.1, forward strand.
GAGCGAGCCGATGCAACCGGGATTTCGCTTCTGTCACACATCGGAAACGGCATTGTCATTGGACATTTCCCCGACGATTGGATCAGCTGGGAACAATCTCTAGCCATTCTTAATAGCCTGTCGCACCAGGCACAGGAAAATCGCGGCAACTTCGTCATCCTACAATGTCCGGATGAATGGAAACGCGATTTATTGTTGTGGGGCCAGCCGGAGTCGGGCTATCAGTTGATGAAAAAAATGAAGGCTGCATTTGATCCAGAGGGGGTGCTCAATCCCCATCGGTTATTCGTTAAAGCATGAGACATTGAATCGCAGGGATCGCGAATGGGACTGAAAGCGTATTGCGCAACTTCGGCGGTTTGGCGATAAGAAATAGAATACGGGAAAGTCAAAGACGAGAAGGTGCAGCACTGCAGACGACCGTTACTTACGAGTAATTCACTGTGGTCTCCGAGAACTCTGCGTTTCAATGAACCTTCCGCATGAAAGACAATTGTGGTGAAGTTGCCGACTGAGTTACCGATTGCGAATCAAAATCCGCCGGAAGCCGAACGTCCCATCGGGGCGGATATCGTGTACGATCGATTTCTGGATTGCGTCCACTGCGGATTGTGCACTGCGGCCTGCCCGACGTACCTTGAGACCGGTAACGAGAACGACAGTCCTCGCGGCAGGATCTATCTGATGCGTGCCGTCGTCGACGGGAAACTAGACCTTTCCCCAACGGTCGAGCGGCATCTCGATTTATGTCTCGATTGCCGCAGTTGCGAAACGGCATGTCCTTCAGGGGTGCAATATGGGCGGCTGATCGAGCCGTTTCGCGTCGAAATGCAGCAACGGCGAGCCGAACAACCCGCGTCCGCGACGACATCTTCAGCACCTCGCTGGTTTCGCGATTGGATTTTGTACGGTATTTTTCCGTTCCCCGGACGAATGCGTCTGACGTTGTGGCCCGCGCGAATCATGCAATGGCTGAAGCTCGACAAACTTGCCGAGGCGACAGGCCTGTTCAAATTGATGCCGAAGTCTCTGCAGCGGATGCAGTCGTTATTGCCAAGACTTTCGCTGACGCCCCGAGCACTTCCCACGTTTTTGCCCGCTATCGGCACGAAACGGGCGAAAGTTGCACTCTTTACGGGTTGTGTTGCCGACGCCATGTTCCGTCATGTGCATTGGGCGACGGCCCGAGTGTTGCAGGCGAATGGCTGCGATGTCATTGTTCCGCGTGGCCAAGTCTGCTGTGGTGCCATTCACTATCATAGCGGATCGGGAGACCCGGCACTCGAACTAGCTGAGACGAATGTCGGTATCTTCGCTCGCGATGATATCGACGCTGTGATCGTAAACGTTGCCGGTTGTGGTTCGATGCTTAAAGACTACGGTCATATGTCGCACGAACTCAAACCACAAGACAAGGCACGCTATGATCGGCTGTCGAGGTTTGCCGGCAAGATTCAGGATGTGTCGCAGTTTCTCGCGGAGTTGGGACTTGTGGCACCCACAGGGCAGATTCCGTATAAGGCCGCGTATCATGACGCATGTCATCTCGCGCATGCCCAAAAGGTGCGCGAGCAGCCGCGTGATTTGCTGGCACAGATTCCCGGCCTCGAGCTGGTTCCGCTGGTGGAATCCGACATCTGCTGTGGTGCCGCAGGAAGTTACAATCTGACCGAGCCGGAAATGTCCGATCGATTGTCGCAGCGCAAACTCAACAACATCATCAACACGGGGGCGGAGATCCTCGTCAGCGCCAATGCCGGTTGCACGCTGCAAATTCAAGCAGCCCTCAGCCGTGCCGGACAACATGTCTGGGTTGCGCATCCGATGGAAATCCTTGACTACAGTTATCGCCAGCAACGTCCCACCTGGTAAGGCGTTATGAATCAATCAAATGCAAAATCACATTCGCAACCGATCATTCGCGGCGTTGCGTTCGACCTCGATGGCCTGATGTTCAACACCGAAGACGTGTTCGACATGTCCGGTACCGAATTACTTCGTCGACGCGGTAAAAGGATGACACACGACATTCGAGTGAACATGATGGGACGCCGGGCTCCCGAAGCGTTTGATTATCTCATAAGGACACTTGAACTGAGCGAGTCGATGGAAGAGCTGATCGCTGAGTCGGAAGTCATTTTTTACGAATATCTCGATGTCCATCTTGCCCCGATGCCCGGATTGTTCGAACTGTTTGCTCACATCGAATTGTGTCAGCTCCCCAAAGGGGTTGCTTCATCTTCGCGTCGTCCTTACGTTGAAAACATTCTCGGACGTTATGATCTGCTGCCTCGCCTGCATTATTTGCTCTCGGGCGATGATGTGAAAAAGGGAAAGCCCGATCCTGAGATTTACGTCAAAGCAGCGAACACACTAAAGATCTCCCCGTCGGAGATGATCGTCTTCGAAGACAGCGAAGCGGGTACAAAAGCAGCGGCGGCAGCCGGAGCATACGTTGTCTCGATTCCGCACGAACACAGTCGGCACCACGATTTTTCGACCGCACATTATGTTGCGAACAGTTTAAACGACCCATTTGTGTTGTCGCTGTTAGTGCCGATTTCATTGTAAGGCGCTACGAGTTGATTCTCGGCAATGGAACGGAATCAATCACTTCGCCGTCAATCGTTGTCGAAACCGCTGTAGCGTTTCTAATGCCAGCGACGGGGAGAGATGCTCCAGATCGAGTTCGCGAATTTCATCTAGTAACGGATGCTGATCGGCAGCAAATAGCGACAGTTGGCGTTGCTTTTTGAATGACGATGCACGACCGGGAATATGCGTTCGTCCCGTTTCGTCGACATGATCGGATTCGAGTGTGTTGAGTACGATTCGGGCTCGTTCGATCACATCTGCGGGAATGCCCGCCAGGCGAGCAACATGAATGCCATAGCTCTTGTCGGCGGCTCCCTCGACGATCTGGTGCAGGAACACGATCTGTTCGTCCTGTTCGTGAACGGCCACATTCCAGTTGCGAGCTCGAGGCAATGATGATGTTAACGTTGTCAATTCATGATAATGTGTAGCAAACAGCGTACGACTGCCAACAACATCGTGAAGATATTCGGTGACGGCCCATGCGATTGAAATTCCGTCATACGTACTCGTGCCGCGGCCGATTTCGTCGAGAATAACGAGACTCTTGTCAGTTGCCGAGTTGAGAATGCGGGCTGTCTCGGTCATTTCGACCATAAAGGTACTCTGCCCTTTGCTGAGTTCGTCGCTGGCTCCTACACGGGCAAAGATTCGATCGGCGACGCCGATTCTCGCCGAGGTTGCGGGTACGAACGAGCCGATCTGAGCCATGAGCGTAATCAGCGCCGCTTGGCGGATGTATGTGCTCTTCCCCGCCATGTTCGGGCCGGTGATGATCTGAATCGTGCCGGATTTGTTTCCGAGGCGAATATCGTTAGGGACAAATCGACCGCTCGGTTGCAATCGATCAAGCACCGGATGCCGGCATTGTACGACGTCCAGAATCGGTTCTTCGACCAACTCGGGTCGACAGTACCGTTGCCTTAAGGCAAGTATTGAGAATGAAACAAGCACATCGATTTCGGCGAGCACTTCGGCTGATTGCTGAATCCTTGCAGCGTGTTGTGCGACTCGTTCGCGAAGCGCCTGAAAGAGTTCCTGCTCCCAGCGAAGGCCCCGTTCCTCCGCGCGGAGGACTTTTTCTTCATACTCTTTCAGCGCGGGGGTAATGAAGCGTTCCTGATTTTTCAGCGTTTGCTTGCGGATGTAATCCGGAGGAATCTTTGAGGCCTGCGAGGCCGTGACTTCGAGGTAATACCCAAAGACCCGGTTGAAACCGACTTTGAGGTTCGGTATTCCTGTGCGCGCCGATTCTTCGGCCTGGTAACGGGCGATCCATTCTTTTCCGCCTCGGGCGAGACCGCGAAGTTCGTCGAGTTCAGCGTGAAATCCTTCGCGAATGACTCCACCGTCGGAGACCTGCAAAGGTGGGTCTTCGACAATCACGGTTTCTATGTCGGCGCGAACTTCAGCACATAAATCAAGTTGTCGCTCGAGATGATTAATCCGTTCGGTTTGTCGACCGGAAATTTTCGCCTTCAGCCGCGGCAATAGAGCGAGCGATTTCGCCAGCGATGCCAGATCACGCGGATGAGCCCGGCCGGTAGCGATGCGTGCCGTTAGTCGCTGCAAATCGTACGTGTGCGACAACGTCTCTTTCAATTCACGGCACAAGTTGGGATCCTGCATAAATTCATCGACGGCGTTGAGTCGTTGTGATATTTTGTCGATGTTCGTCAGCGGGTTAGCCAGCCATTCGGCGAGCAATCGGGCCCCCATAGGGGTGACGGTCTCGTCAAGAATCGACAGCAGGCTGCCGTCTCGCGATCCCTCTCGTAGCGTGTGAACAATTTCAAGGCTCCGCCGAGTCGCATCGTCCATTTTCAGTGTATCGGCGCGGTGATACGTCTCGATGCGGTTGATGTGTCCGAGAGAACCTTTTTGTGTTTCTTTGAGATATTCGAGCAACACACCGGCGGCAGTAATGCCGGGACTTTCAGGTGTGAGATCGAAGCCAGTGAGCGTACTCGTGCCGAAGTGTTGCATCAACCGTGACTGACAATGCTCTTTTGAAAAGCACCACAGTGGTCGTTCGGTGCAGAGCCACGTCGATCCAGCAAGTGAGTTCGGCTGGAGTTCCTTGGGGTGATAACTCTCTGGGACGAGCACTTCTACGGGACGGATGCGGGACAATTCGTCGGCAAGTTCGTCGAGCTTCAAATCGCAAGTGAGAAACCGTCCTGTCGATAAGTCCAGCCAGGCCAGGCCGATACAATTGGGAGTCGGACAGACGCAGGCGAGAAAATTGTTCTGCCGGGGATCAAGCAGATTTTCGTCGGTAAGTGTACCTGCGGTGACGACCCGTGTTACCTCGCGACGGACAAGGCCCTTGGCTTCCTTCGGGTCTTCCACCTGCTCGCAGATGGCGACTCGTTGGCCCGATTGAATTAACTTCTGCAGATATTGGTCGAGGGCATGATAAGGAAATCCCGCCATCGGCACAGGACTGGGCGAATTTTTGTCGCGACTGGTTAACGTCAATCCCAGAATTCGCGAGGCGATTTGTGCGTCTTCGTAGAACAACTCATAGAAATCTCCCATACGAAACAGCAGCAGAGTCCCCGGGTTCTGGCCTTTGACTTCCAGATACCGTTCCATCATGGGGGTCAGTTTGGCGGCGGTCTCGGGCATCGAGGCAGATTTCCGTTCAAACTCTAGTGCCAGGGAACAACATGCTCACGCTTGTCCGTTCGTGAATCGACCGAATTGCTTCGGCAAATACGTTGGCCACCGAAATGATCTGAAACTTCTCGGGGAGCGGTTCGACTCCACATTCGATAGTGTCGGTGACGAACATTTGTTTGATCACGCTGTCCTGAATCCGTGATGCGGCCCCTTGTGAGAGCACACCGTGTGTGACGGCGGCGTAGATGTCTTTTGCGCCCCGCCGCTTAAGTACCTCAGCCATAGCGATGAGCGTTCGACCGGTTATTGTAAAATCATCGACGAGGATGACATTTTTCCCTGTGACTTCACCGATGACTTCGAGAACCTCTACTGTTTCGGTATGGTCGGTTCTTTTCTTGTTGCCGATGACCACGGGAACCGACATGAGTTTGGCGAAATCGGAGGCATCCTTCGCGAATCCGATATCGGGACTACAGACGACCAGATCGGGAATCTGCAGAGACCTCAGATGTGCACAGATTACGTGTCTACCATACAAATGATCAACGGGTACACTGAAAAATCCCTGGATTTGCGGACTGTGCAGGTCCATTGTCAGTACGCGGTCGGCACCGGCCGCTTCGATGGCGTCAGCACAGACGCGGGCGCGGATCGAAACGCGAGGTTCGTCCTTTTTGTCCCCTTTGGAGTAACTGAAGAAGGGAATCACGGCGGTCACATGTTCGGCACTGGCACGCTTGAGGGCATCAATCCAGAACAAGAGTTCCATGAAGTTATCGTTCACCGGGTAATGATTTCCCTGAATGATAAATGTATCTCGCCCGCGCACATTCTCAAGAATTTGAACGAAAACGTTTCCTTCGCTGAAGAGATGCGCCTTACAAGGGCAAAGAGTGACCCCCAATCGGTCGGCAATCGCCTTTGACAAGAGTGGATTCGCCGATCCCGCAAGAATGCAAAGGTCTCCCTGCGGAGCCTGAAATGGGATAGGGCGCGGACCTTCCGCACTCGAAGATGATGGTGGGAACGATGTCATTTCACGTCGGTTTCTCAACGGAGGGCTACGACTGAACGGATGCGAACGGCGCGAATTTCGGTCAGGCAGAGATAGTATCTACCCGTACTTCATCATAGCGAACCTTTGTGTGAACTCAAGGAAGCAAACGCCACACTCCAGCAACATGGGCAAGGATTAGGATTTTACGATCGAAGATGACGTATGAATACGACAAACTGACGATTTTGGCGGTTAATTTGTTCGCGCAATGACGGAATCTAGCAACAATAATAGTAGCCGCACTGATTGTAGAAAGTTTTTCAACCGCCGCGAATTGGACAGTCTTGTCTCACATTGCTACAACTGGTTTTATGACCCGGATGTCAACAAGAATAGCGACGGCACGATTCGAATCGCTTCACTTGTCAGCGGGTTATGAATCAGTTTGAGGTGGGGCAACGAGAACAACGAATACGCTGCACAACGGCGGTATTTGAAATAATGACCGATTTGATTGCTGTTTAAGGAGAGTTGAGACCTGTCATGAATCCTGCTGACACGATGAAAATTCATGTAGGGCACAGTCCCGATCCGGACGATGCATTCATGTTTCATGCACTCACGAATGGCTGCATCGAAACCGGTCGCTATCAGTTTACGCATCAGTTGCAAGACATCGAAACGCTCAATCACCGGGCGCTGCGTGGCGAGTTGGAACTGACCGCCGTCAGCATCCATGGTTATGCATACATGACTGACACCTACGCCCTTTGCTCATGCGGCGCCAGCATGGGGGACAATTACGGCCCCATGGTCGTCGCGAAATCTCCCGGAACGATCGACGATCTTCGCGGGAAAACGATCGCCATCCCCGGTAAACTAACGACGGCATTTCTGACGTTACAACTCTTGCTCAAGAACGATTTTCAATACGAAATTCATCCTTTCGATGAGATTCTCAATCTCGTCGAACAGGGCCGCGTCGATGCCGGGCTCATCATACACGAGGGACAGTTGACATATGCCCGGCAGGGATTGCATTTGATTGTTGATCTGGGTAAGTGGTGGCACGACCAAACCGGACTGCCGCTACCTCTGGGAGGGAATGCCATCCGGAAAGATCTTGGCACGCAGACAATGCTTGAAGTTACCACGCTGCTACGACAGAGTATCGAATACGCTCTAGGACATCGTGATGAAGCACTTGCCTACGCCCTGAAATACGGGCGAGATCTCGATCGAGATAAGGCCGATGAATTCGTAGGAATGTATGTGAATCATTATACGCTGGATTTTGAAGACAAAGGCCGCGAAGCGGTGAAGTTACTGCTCCAACGTGGCTTTGAAGCGGGACTGATTCCTCAACCCGTTGAAGTGGAATTCATCACGGGATAAGTGAAATCTCAAGAAAAGTGAGGTCTTCACATTCTTCCTCCTTCTGAGAGGAAGATGTCGTAGACTTTGCGAGGGGTTTCAGCGAAACGCCTCGCACTGGTGATAGAGAATAGAAAAACGAAAAGGCACCCTCGCTTCGGTTTCCTGCTGGAGGGAGAGGGTGAAAGAGACGCACATGACAACCCCTTCTGCTGCGGAGTATCTGCTCAAACTCTTTGGACTCTCTGGAAAAACGGCTATTGTCATCGGCGGTACGGGTGTCTTAGGTGGGGCGATTGCACAGGCGCTCGCTTCGGCCGGCGCACACACGGTTCTCGTCGGACGAAATGCCGATCGTGGAAAAGATGGGGTTGATGCGATCCATAAGAATGGAGGGAGTGCAGAATTCATCTCCGCCGATGTCTGTCGGCGCAGCGAACTGCAATCGCTGATCGACACACTGACCCAAACCGGCAAGTCGATTGACATCGTCGTCAACGGTGCAGGCGTGAATTCACCGACGCCGTTCTTGGAGATCACCGACGAGGAGTGGGACCGCATTTTCAACGTCAATCTCACGAGCGTCAGAGTCAGTTGTCAGATATTCGGCGAGCAGATGCTCAAACAGAAGAGCGGTTCGATCATCAATATTGCCTCACTAAGCGGTATTACTCCGCTTTCGCGTGTATTCACATATTCGGCGACGAAGTCTGCCGTCATCAATCTCACGAAAAATCTGGCTCGCGAATGGGCCGAGCAGGGTGTGCGGGTCAATTCACTCTCCCCCGGTTTTTTTCCAGCAGAACAGAATCGCAAAGTCCTGACTGCCGAGCGCGTCTCCCGCGTGATGCAGCATACGCCCATGAATCGATTCGGTGAACCCGACGAACTTGCCGGTGCGGTCTTGTTATTGGCCTCATCTGTCGCAGGAAGTTTTATCACGGGAGAGAACCTCGTCGTCGACGGTGGTTTCTCGTCGATGACGATCTAGCATCTGAAGCAGTACACGTCACAATGCGCAGACATTGTGTGGCAAATGATTACAATGCTCATCGCTGATGTGGTTTCCTCATTCCGAGGGAGAAGGCGGCGGGGTCAAGCTGGCCAGGCACTCTTCCGGTGGACGCAGGTGAAAATCGACAACCAGCGGCAGATGATCTGATGCCTGACGTGTGAGTGACGTTCTCACCACACGGGCTTGATGAATGTGCATTTCGCCCCGGAAAAAGGCTTTATCGAGCGAACCTACCGCCATGTATGCGGGAAACGATCGAAACCGCGACGCCGGCGATGTGGCGTCTCGAAAATCATGCACGGCAAAGATACGATCAGCCAACGTGTTTCTCCAGTCGTTGAAATCGCCGGCAATAAGTGTCGGGTGATGAGCGCTCTCTTGAAACAAACGGTGAGATAAGAGGTGTCCGACCTGCCAATGCCGTTCCAACTCACTGAGTCCCAGATGCCAGTTGACGACATGCATGGTTCCTTCGGGAGTCTCTATCACTGCCATTTGCGCGCCGCGTGGTTTCTTATGATTAAATTGTAACGAAATCTGGTGATGCGCCACCATTGGCCAACGCGACAATAGAAAGTTTCCGTAACCTCCTTCACTTAACGGAACATTCAATTGGTACAGATGATGTTGTGAATTGAAATATTCGGCGAGGAGATGGGGTTGATTGTGATATCGCGATCGTCGTACTTTGCGATCGACCTCCTGCAAACAGATCACATCGGGGTTTTCGGCTTCGATGACGGCAAGAATACGATCGAGTCGATACCGCCGGTCACGGCCACCGATTCCTTTGTGAATGTTGTAACTGAGTAATCGCATCCGTTAGCACCTTCAACGGAGAAACTTGTTGTAATCCGGTTGACGACCGTTCAAAAGATCAATTTGCTGCGAGAGAAATGACAACCCCTTGGTCATATGCCGATTATTCAAAGCAGATCATTATGGGATGGCCTACCGGGAAAATGAATAGAACTGGTTTCATAACCCGGTTGGCGATGCATCGAGCAATTGGAGAATATGACATCCAGCGAGGTGTCGGAAGTCATCTCGGGGTTTTCACCGTTCTGTTTCAACAAACCCTTCATCCATTTTTCACCTCAGGGCGATCGCCTTTTTCACAATATCCCATCCACTCAGGGTGGCGGGGGCGCACCGCGCAGCGGA
>JAQCEJ010000171.1 GCA_027618475.1 Planctomycetota bacterium
CACGCCAGATTGGCAGAAATTGACAACCCTAAAGCTAGGGCGCAAATTTCGTGCCGAACAATACTGGGGTAAACCCCGCCGCTCGTTGAGGATGTTTGTTTTAGCGATGTCATATACATAAAACATTGCGATTAAAAGCAACGTCACACGATTAACTGCTCGAGCCGTTGCGAGAAGGCACCGTAGGCTCCTTCCGAGAACAACACGAACCGCACCAGTTCGGGGGTGTGATGTTCGAAGATGAAATCGCGGACGGCCAGCAGCGAGGTGTCGGCGGCGAGGTCGATCGGGTAGCCGTAGACTCCCGTGCTGATCGCGGGGAACGCGATGTTTTTGCAATGATGATCTTTGGCGAGTTGCAGGGAGGCGAGAATCGCCGAGCGCAATAACTCCGATTCCCCTTTCAACCCCCCCTTCCAGACGGGACCGACGGCGTGAAAGACATGCTTCACGTTGAGCCGTCCTGCCGATGTCGCTACAGCCTGACCGGTTGGACATCCGTCAGGATAGCGCTCGATGGTCTCTTGCATCAGCGTCGGCCCTGCTGCGGCGTGGATGGCGCCGTCGACGCCCCCACCTCCCGCGAGTTGCGAATTCGCGGCGTTCACAATGGCATCGACGCTCTGCCGGGTGATGTCTCCCAGGGCGAGTTCGACGTAACAACTTCCGAATTGAACTCTCACAGTCTCCCCTCTCGAATTGCAAAATCGGTCTCGACTCCGAATAATTGCCCGACACTCTTAACCGAACTTGCCTCTCTCATCAACGAATCGATGTTATGCCGATGCCGATCAAGGTCATGCTGGTGATTCCTACGCTCGATCGCTCGGGTGCCGAAAAACAGCTCACACTTCTGGCGACCGGTTTGCCGCGCGACGAATTCGAAGTGGAAGTGATCGCTCTGACGCGAGGCGGACCGTACGCCGACATCCTGGCTCAACATGATATCCCGCTGACGGTCTTGCAGAAACGGCAAAAACTCGATTTGCGTGCGTTATCGTTGCTGCGTCGAATCATCCGCGAGCATCGGCCCGACATCGTTCATACCTGGCTCTTCGCTGCGAATGCTTACGGCCGCTGGGCTGCGGGGAAGACGTCGCCTCCGAAGGTGATTGTCTCCGAGCGTTGTGTCGATACGTGGAAAAGTCGCTGGCAGCTCTGGATCGATCGCCGGCAGTTTCGCCGCACCGATCATCTCGTCGGGAATTCGCAAAGCGTCGCCGAATATTATCGCGGGCTCGGTTTTCCAGCCGAGCGGATGTCGGTGATTCCGAACGGCATCGCCCTCCCTGCACTTCCGACGGGGGCAGAACGCGAATCGCTCAAGCAGTCGCTGTTGAATGAACTTCAACTTCCGCCTGAGACGCGATTTGTCGCCTATGTCGGCCGGCTGGCTCCGCAAAAACGGCTGCGTGATCTGATCTGGGGATTCGAGTTGCTCCGTCAGGTGGTACCATCACTGAAGTTCGTTATCGTGGGAGACGGTCCCGATCGTTTCGACCTCGAAAAATATTCGCGCGATATGCGCGTCGATGATGACATTCTCTTTCTTGGTCATCGCGACGATGTGTCGAAGTTGTGGCCGGCGTTTTCGCTTTTCTGGCTCGCGAGTGATTATGAGGGTCAGTCGAACAGCGTGATGGAAGCGATGGCGGCGGGAGTTCCCGTCCTTGTCAGCGACATCCCTCCCAATCGTGAACTTGTGACCGACAACGAAACGGGGAGGTTGTTTCCCGTCGGCACCATCAGAGATCCTGTTACCATCGCGAAGAAGATTTTGGATGATCACGAACTCGCTCAACGGCTCGGCACAGCGGCTCGCACGCGGATGGAACGGGACTTCGGCGTCTCGAATATGGTTGCCGCTTACGCCGAGTTGTATCGTCGTGTCTCCTCTCAGACGGGGGGCGGTTCATAATGTGCGGCATCACCGGAGCCAGTTGGACCGCTCGCGGCGAACCCCTCTCGCGCGACGTGCTTGAACGGATGCAGTCGGTTCTCGTCCATCGCGGCCCCGATGACGACGGCGATTATTTTTCAAAAACATCGAATGGACAGCCCGGTGCCGCACTCGGGTTTCGACGGTTGTCGATCATCGATCTCGAATCGGGACATCAGCCTCTCGCCAACGAAGACGAAACGGTGTGGATCGTCTTCAACGGCGAAATCTACAATTACCGCGAACTCCGTCCCGATCTCGAAGCACGCGGCCATCGCTTTCGGACGCATAGTGATACCGAAACCATCGTCCATCTCTACGAAGAATACGGCGTCGACTGCCTGAAACATCTGCGCGGCATGTTCGCCTTCGCCATCTGGGACGACCGCAAGAAAATTCTCTTCCTCGCCCGCGATCGGCTCGGCAAAAAACCTCTGGTCTATCGACAAGAATCCGAACGCCTGGCATTCGCCAGCGAACTCAAGTCGCTGTTGCAGATTCCCGGTGCCGGTCGAACGCTCGATCCCGTGGCGCTCGATCGTTATCTGATGTACCAGTACGTCCCCTACCCCGACTGCATTTTGCAGGGTTACCAGAAACTTCCACCGGCTCATTACGCCGTTTATGACAACGGTAAAATGACCGTCGAACGGTACTGGACGCCGCCATATGATTCGTCTGCTCATTCAACGTTAGAGGTGAAAATTCCAGATGCCAATGCGAGTGAGCACGAATGGCGCAAGGCTTTGCGTGAGACGGTGACCGAGGCTGTACGATTGCGGATGCGAAGCGATGTGCCACTCGGTGCGTTTCTCTCCGGCGGGATCGATTCGACGATTATCGCCGGGCTGATGCAACAGCTTTCAGCCGAACCGATTCATACATTTACGATCGGATTCCCGGTGGCGCAGTTCGACGAACGGAGTTATGCCCGCGAAGCCGCCGAACATCTCGGGACGATTCATCACGAAACAATCGTCGAACCGAAAGCCCTCGACATTCTGCCGAAGCTCATCTGGCATTACGACGAGCCATTCGCCGACAGTTCGGCGATTCCGATGATGTACCTCGCGCAAACGACGCGCGAACATGTCACCGTTGCGTTATCCGGAGACGGCGGCGACGAACTCTTCGCCGGGTATGAGCGCTACCGCGCGATTCAGCTCAGCCAATACTTTGACGTTCTGCCGCAAGCGTTGCGATCACTATTGTTCAAGCAGATCTGGAAAATGATACCAGCGTCAGTGCAGCAGAAATCAAGTCGGCGTCGGCTTAAGCGCTTCGTGCAGGGATTGGGTGATGCTTCGATTCACCGATATGGTCGATGGATCAGCGTCTTTGACGAAGATCAGCGCGAGACGTTACTCTCGTCCGACTTCAAGGCATCGATTCGGAATGCGGATCCCTTCGATTTCTTGGAAAATGCGTACGACATGTGCAGGAAGACCGATTTCGTCACGCAGACGACGTGCGCTGATGTGCACACATACTTGCCGGGTGACATTCTGACGAAGGTCGACATCGCGAGTATGGCGTATTCGCTCGAATGCCGTTGCCCACTGCTTGATCAGCAGGTTGCCGAACTTGCTGCGCGCATACCGCTCTCACTTAAGATGCGAGGGAGTCAGCAGAAGAAAATACTGATCGATACGTTCGCCGAGTTCATTCCTCCACGACTGCGAAAACGTCGAAAAATGGGATTCGGTGTCCCGCTCGATCACTGGTTTCGCAACGAACTCAAAGAGATGCTCCGCGACACGCTGCTGTCGACGAAAGCGTTGCAGCGCGGGTACTTCAATCCACAAGCGGTCGAAAAACTGGTCGAGGATCATCTGGCCTCGCGGGTCGATCACAGCAATCGTCTGTGGTTGCTGCTCTGTTTTGAGTTGTGGCAGCAGATGTTTCTCGATGAGGTGAGAGTTACTAGCCGCGACCGTAAGGGAGCGGTCGATTACTACAAGCACCATTGAACCGCTCCCTTACGGTCGCGGCTCGTTGTGCCACCTTACCACTGATTACCGCGCCAGCAACTTTGCCCGGTTGACGAGTTCTAAGAACTCGGCTTTTCGACCAGTTGAATCGTCGCGTTTGCCGGCGTTGGCCATTTCTAAGACGGCGTCGTAGTTCGAACGGCCCCGGTACTTCGAATCTCGCAACAGCAGGCCGTACATCGTCACCGAGGCCGACCAGAGAAAATCGGCCTGCTGTACGTCCGACAAAGAATCGACCGATTGTTCGTCGGTCAGCGGGAACTCGATCTTCACGCTCTCGGGCTGCACGTTCACATCGGTCGTCGGCAACTGATACCGCACCTTCACCGTCAGCCATTCGTTCGAGAGGTTCTCCGGCAGCACGGCTTCTGTGGCGGGGTCTTCATTCTTCGGAACCGTTTGATACTTCAGATCATCGACCACAGGAGGCTGCCGGACGATCCCCGTCGGGACGATTTCGTACATCGCGACCACCGAATGGCCCGCTCCCATGTCGCCGCCATCTTTGGTGTCATCGTTGAAATCTTGCGCAGGCATCAGGCGGTTTTCGTAACCGATCAGCCGGTATTCGCTGACGCGCGACGGGTTGAACTCGACCTGCAACTTCACATCTTTCGCGATGGTGTAGAGCGTCGACGTCAGCTCTTCGACGAAGACTTTGCGGGCCTCGTGCGTCGAATCGATGTAACCGTAGTGACCGTTGCCTCGATCAGCGAGTTTTTCGAGCTTCGCATCTTTGAGGTTTCCCATGCCGAAGCCGAAGATGCTCAGAAAGATGCCGGCCGACGTCTGTTCTTTGAGGAACGTCACCAGTTGATCGTCGTCGGTGATGCCGACGTTGAAGTCGCCATCGGTGCAGAGAATCACGCGGTTCGAGCCCTCTTTGAGCAGATTGAGAGCCGCCGTTTCGTAGGCGAGTTGAATTCCCGCCGCTCCGTTCGTCGAGCCGTCGGCTTTCAATTGGGTGATCGCCGAAAGAATTTCGCTTCGCTGATGTCCCGACGTCGGTGGCAGCAACAGCTTCGCTTCATTCGAATACGTGACGATCGAGATGTGATCCTTCTCGCCGAGTTCTTCGGCGAGCATTTGCAAGGCGACCTGCACGAGCGGCAGCTTGTTAGCATCCTGCATCGAACCCGAGACGTCGATGAGGAAGACGAGATTGCTGATCGGACGTTTGGATTTGACGATCTCTTTTCCTTTGAGGCCGATACGAACGAGCTTGTGCTGCGGTGCCCAGGGACACGCCGCGTACGCGACGGAGACGTTCAATGGATGTTCCGTCGGCTGCGGGTCGCTGTAGCTGAAGTAGTTTACGAGTTCTTCGATGCGGACGGCATCCGGCGGCGGCAGCGTGTTCTGCTGCAAAAATCGTCGGGTGTTGGAGTACGAGGCGGTGTCGACGTCGAGACCGAACGTCGAGAGGGGGTGATTGCGGGGAGCGAGGAAATTGTTTTCGATGAGCGGGGCGTAGGATTCGTTACGTGCCAACTCGCGTGCGTGTTTGGGGTGTATCGAGTCTGCTCCCTTTTGATACCGAACATCGAGTCCCCAATGGTCACTTTCGGCGAGTTGTTGTTTCGCTTCGTCACCTGATTTCTGACTGTCGGTCTTGAGGCGAGAAAACGGCTGCGCCTTATCGTGTTTGGACAATTGTGTAGACAATACATCATCCTCGGGTGTTTTTTTTCCTTTTCCACCATACTCAGAAAGCGATTCTTTCTTTTCAACCATCAATCGTGGCAACTCCTCTTGAATCGCATCGTTTTTAGACGGTTTTCGTTGGAACGTATGTTTGCCTCCTCCCAAACCGGACTGATCTAACCGGGAAGAACGAATATTGCGTTCTAGCGAACTTACACCGTTGAGATATTCGTCTGCGATCATCTTGCCGTTGCTGCCACCGTTCTCATTCGCGGTATTCGATTTACCGGCGTAGCCGAGACTGGCCAGCGTTCGCTTACGCTGAGTAAGCGATTCAAATGTTGTTACCTTGGATTCTTTCTCTCGTTGACGAAGGAGCTGGTCTGCATCCGTGAGGTGTTCGATTCGGCTGGTGAGGCTCATTTCGGTGCTTGAAGCGGCATGGGCATCGCCCTCGTTGTTCGCTTCCGCCTGATTTCCGGCATAACTAAGATGGGCTAACGCCCTTCGCTCTCGCTCGGTGAGTTGGACTGAAGCTGCCAATCCGCTTTGCTGATTTTGGTCTTCGGAACTTGTTGGGCGAACTGTCGTTCCACTAGCGTAATATTCGCCAACAATCGCTTCGTTCGACGAAAACGTAGAGACAATAAACCCGATGAACAGCATCGCCGCCGACGAAAAAGCGAGAAGCAGAATTGTTCTTCGTCGTGATGTGCGAGGTGGTGATTGATCTGGCGTCGTGGATGCCATCTCCGCAACTTTGATCGGACGATACGCCGGAACCGTCTCGACGGCGAAGGCTTTTGTCAGGTTCTCGACGCACGTCTTGATCTCGGCGACTTCGGCGAGAGCTTCGGGACAATCGGCGATTTCATTGGCAAACGCTGCCGCCTCGATCGCGGACATTTCGCCCAATGCATACGCCGAGAGTCGAGGGTCGTCGATAAAGGGATGGTTGGTCATAGTATTGATCCTGCATTTGAACCCCGAAGGGGTGACAGAGGCCTTGTTGTCCGACGGTCGTTTTTGCGAATCGTCTGTCGCCCCTGCGGGGCTTGAAATCATTCGCGTGATGGTCTCCTGGGGCTTCCGCCCCAGGCTATTGACGACCGCCTCTTCGAGGCTCCTTACTTACAATCAAAACGTCGTACTGATTAACATTCCTGTATTACATTTCGGTTTTCGCATCCGGCGATATTGTCCTCACACCACACTGCTGTCGTAACGTCTTAATCCCGCGATGAATCAGCACGCCGACCTGGCTGATGCTTTCGCCGGTGACTTCGCTGATCTCTTTGTAGCTCAGCCCCGATTGAAATTTCAGGCGAATCGCCTCTTGCTGATTCTCGGGGAGATGTTTCAACCGGTCGTAAACCTGCTTGAACTCATCTTGCATCACGACAGCGTCGTGCGGACTGTGTTGGGTCTCGTCGGTGGTGAGTTGTTGCACGTCGAGGGTGGGAGACATTCGTTGCTCCTTGCGTCGCATGTCGATTGCGCGATGGCGGCAGACTGTGTACAACCACGCCGTCGCATGTCCGTTGATTTCCGTCGGGAATTCCCGGCAGAGTTTGAGAAAGGTTTCTTGCACGACATCGCGTGCCTGCTCGGCATTGCGCGTGATCCGATAGGCGTAGCGGATCAACGACGCCTCATGCCGTGCTAATAACTGCTGAATCCATCCCGGTGGATGTGCTCGATCATGCTCAGCCATTCGTACTTCCTGTTTCATTCGTGGCCATCTGCCCTATGAGACGCACGAGCGGAAGAATTATTTCACGAAATCGCTAAAGATATGACGAATTGTAGAAGAATGATCGTCATCAGGACGAAAGCCTCGAGCGGGGGCGTGGTGACACGTATGCTGTTCCGAATGTTACTGCAGGTAATGATTGGGTGCATCCGTTAACTGGTGGTGGTCGACCGGCCTGAAGGGCCAGCCGTTCCTATAGCCAGGTCCGCAAGGGCCTGATCCATGTCGTGTGTGGAAATGTCTTGAAGGCCCAACGGGCTAGCCATTCCATTCGTGATCGGTGATGAGCTAAGAATATCGACGAACTGTCGGCCCGTTGGGCCTGAAGAGAGTTTGCGTGTGGCCTTATCCCCGGCCCTGCGGACCGGGCTAGACGAAGTTCTGGCCCTTTGGGCCGGAAAACAGGGGGTCCACCATTTAACGGATGCACCCTAAGGCGGCACGATATTTCCCCAAAGTTGCAATTTGAGTACGAATTTCTTAATATATTGATGCACGTCTAACACAATTACTATTGGTCATTTTACACTTCAACACATAGTTCACTGTTAGCCCGCATTTCCCATTTGACTTCCCGAACTTTGGCACGCGATTTGCGCCAAGCCCTTCAAAACAAGGG
>JAQCEJ010000043.1 GCA_027618475.1 Planctomycetota bacterium
CGCCTCGAATCGGCGGAGGGGCTGCAATCTCGTCCGGCACTGCGCGTTGCCTGGTCGGCCGTGGGCGTCATGTTGATCGCGGCCGTTCTTGTTGCACTCGATCAATTCTCGGCGGCGTTGGCACTCGAGCGGCTGGTCCGTCCGTTTGCTGTATTGTCATGGCCCAAACAAGTCGGTCTCGTATTCTACGATGAGAACTGGCAGACGTGGGAAACCCGTATGGCCCCCATGCGTGCCGTTGAGGGCGAAACCGTACAGATTTTTATCGAAAACCGCCTCGGTGAACTCCCTGAAAACATCGCATTCTGGATTCGCTCGGCAGAGGGGAGCGAAACGATTGAACCGGTCCGTCGCATTACGATTCCTGATACCGAGGGTCATTCGCGCGACGTCGCTGTTGCAACGATCAATGTGCAACCGGGAACCTGGTTACTGCGTGCATCGGGGGGAGACGATGACGATATGCCCTGGCATCGTCTCGAAGTCGTCTTACCACCATTGATCACAGAGTTACACGTGACATTGACCCCGCCACCATATTCTGCAACTGCACCGTTGACTTTGCCTCAGGGAATTGGCCATATCGAAGGTTTGATCGGTACGCAAGTTGACATTCAGGCGACGACAAATCGACCGATGGATTTTGCCGCCCTGCGGATTAAAGATCGCAGCGGTCTAGAACTCAAACTCACTCACGAGGGAACGAACTTTTCCGCTCAGTTTCGCATCGAGGAACCTGGAAAATATGCCTACTGGTTCGACCTGAAAGATCGCGAAGGATTTCGGAATCCGAACGCGCGCCGTTATGAGATCGAAGGCCGCGCCGATACGGTCCCCGAAGTCACGCTCAGAGTCCCTCGCGATGATATGACCGTGACGGCCGACGCCATCATTCCACTCGAAATCGAAGTTCGCGATGATCAGGGACTCGACCAACTCTTTCTTGAGTTAAGCCTGGTCGATTCGTCGTCCAGCGCTCCGGTCCGACAGTTACTCACCACCGCGATTGAGCATATTTCAGATCCTCGCATAAAGAGCTCTTCAAAAGAATCCGATGCAGGAACCCGTTCAGATGTCCGTCTGACGGATCCTCCCTCCGTTAAAGAACTTCATTGGAAAGACGATTGGCCGCTGACGACATTATCGTTGAACGAGGGGACACGGTTGAACTTCGTGGCCGCGGCGTCCGATCTCTACGATTTAACCCCCGATCACATCGGGCGCAGCCGGTCGCGCACGTTAACGATCGTATCTGTTGCTCAGAAAACAGCAGAACTCGCTGCCCGTCAGGAGCAGATGCTCAAGGCTTTAGTCGATGTGCATCGTGCCCAACGCCTGGCCCGCGATGCGATACGCGACCTCAATCTCGAACAGAAAAAGTCCGGGAATTTGTCAAATGAAGACTTTGAACTCTTTCAACGCATCGAACGCGAACAACAACAGATCGCCAGACAACTTTCCGGCCCGGTTACGAGTATTCGACAACACGCTCGCAATTGGCTCACGGACTTTAGAAATAATGGTCTTCATGGGGACGAAATGCGCGACCGCGTAGCCGACCTCGCGCATGAACTTGACTGGCTCGAACATGAGATTTATCCGACACTCGAAGCCGAGCTTATGCATACTGGTAAACGATTGTGGAATCGGAAAGAAGATCGCCCCTCAACTCTGCCACGGTCAGACGAATCCACCGATACTCATTCTGATGAAACAAACACATCGGTGCGAGACAGTTCCGCGTCTACCGATCCGACGTCGCCGTACATCCCCGGCGACTATCAACACACCGAATCGTCAAACGAACCCGGTAAACAGTCACTAGATGCGGAATCGTTTCCTCGCACCGTGCCGCGGGAAAAGTTCAACAGCCGTGCCCCTCGGTATTCGCTCGCAAGAATTGAAGACCTTCAATCCACCGCTGTCGATACGCTCGACGAACTGGTGGACTCGATTTCCGACTGGAAAGACCTGCGAACCGTGGCACACGAATGGCAGGAACTGATGGACTTGCAAGCCGAGGCAACCGGACAGACAACCGACGTGAGCCGCGATACACTTTCGAAAAATTTAAATGAACTCACCCTGGAACAACAGACCGCACTGTCAAAGGCCGCAACAAAACAACAGGATGTCGCCGACCGTTTGCAACGATTCCGCGAACGGATTGGCAAAATGAACGATGAAGACGATCAGGCTTCCGAAGATCAGCGGGATGTTCTGAACGATCTGAGCGAAAGCCTGGCAGAAAGCTCGGTCACCGGCCAGATGCAGGAGGCGGCGGCGGCCATTCGCAGAAACGATCTGGGCCAAGCCGGTATTTCGCAGCAAAACATCGAACGTGAGCTTGCCGAACTCCGTGACCTCCTGCAGCATAAACGAGAAAGCGATACCGAGACTCTGATCAAAAAGCTCAAACAGTTCGAAGCGAGTGCCGATGAGTTGATCACCGAACAGCACGAAATCGATCTTCAGTCAGAGGAACTCGCGAAGGATACAGCGGACAACATCGCCGAACGTCTGGAACTGGTAAAAAGCCAGCAAAAGAACATTGAACATTCACGCCGTCTGGCCCATAAATTACGTCGGGAAGGACTGGAAGATATCCGCCTCCCGTTCGAACGGGCAGGCGAGGAAATGCAGAAGGCAAGTGACCACTTGCTTGCGAACGAACCCGACCAGCTTCGTAAACGTCACGACGACATCGAACAAAACCTCGATCAAGGTCGTCGCGAGCTGGCCAAGAGCCGTCGGATTATGGAACAGCAGTTGGCCCGCGAAATCATTGCGCGACTCGAACAGGAAGTGCAAGGTCTGCTTGAACGCCAGACAGCGATGTCCGAAGAAATAACGCGTTTACAGATCGAGTACCTCGCAAACCAGCGCTGGACGCGAGGTCAACTCAAGACGCTGCGCGACACAGGTGCCGGACAAGCACAAATCGCAACCGATGTTTCGCAGATCGCCGAACGTTTGCAGGAGGCTCCCGTATTCGCCTATTCGCTGAAACACGTCGCCGACCTAATGACTCTTGCTGCCAACCGGCTTAACGAACGCCAGGCCGATGAACTAACGGTCGAATACGCAACGACTGCTGTCCGGAAACTGTCCGACTTAATGGCCGTGCTCGTGAAGTCCGAGGATACCCATGACCGGCAGGAACCAGAAGCACAACCGGGTGATCAGCATGCGGTCGACGGTCCGCCGTCGCCGGATCTCCCTCAGACGGCACAAGTGAAACTGCTGAAGGAATTGCAGACAGCACTCCGGCAGAAAACTGTCGAATGGCATGAGAAACACCAATCCGTAACCGAACTTTCTGCGGAAGCCACGGCCCAACGTCAGATGCTTGCTGACGAACAACAATCGTTATTCGAATTGGCAGAAACGCTGCTGCAATCGCTTTCCGGTCGCGACCCGATGGAATCGGACGTTCCGCCGACATCTGACGGCGACAAGCCAGCCGAAGCAAATGAGGCACCTGATGATGCCCCAGACGTTCCCGAGAATTCCAACGAATCATCGGCGAGACCTTCGTATGGAGTCCGTTCGATGGTCGTCAGTTTCCGTCAGTTCTCCGACGGCGAATCTTCGACCGTAGAAGAATCGCCTCCCCCCAAGTCTCCCGACAAACCAATCCCATCGATGGTCGAAACCGCAGGACAGCTTCGCATTTCGGCACAACGGATCATCGAAGCCATGCAAGCGGCCCAACGGCAACTCAGCCAAGGCGATGCGGGCTCGCCAACTCAGAATCAACAGCAAAATGCTGAACAGGCGATTGACGAACTGCTCGAGCAACTCGAACAGTTTTCGTCGCAATCTCCCCCTTCCGATGAGAATTCGACACAATCGCATGACGAAAAACAAAAACGCCAAGGAACGAAACTTCAGCAAGAGAACGCCGAACAGGGTGACGAAACGGGAGCGACTCCCAACGGAAAACGTCGGCAGGACAACCAGCCACAGGATTCAACCGACAGCACATTCTCTGGCGATACTGGCGAAGAGAACCTTACTGTACCGAAGAAGTTGGCTAAGGATGTCTGGGGACACTTGCCCGATTCCGTCCGAGAACAGATGCTCAATCTGTTCTCGGAAAAATACCTTCCTCGATACGAAGACCTCATTCGGCGCTATTATGAGGCACTCGCCGATGAAGAAATGAAAGCCGATCGGCGTGTCGATAATTGAGGGCGTGAGTGAATCCGTCGTTGAGTGGTTGTTTCCCCCTTCGCGTGTTACAGTGTCGCGTCGGTTGAAAGGAGCAGGTCGTACCACGTTACGGTACGCTTCCCTGACCAAAGCAAGAATACATCAATGCCAGTAGATATTATGAATCCTCGTCCCCATCATCAACAAAAACCCGAAGCTCATACGCAGAATGACCAACCTAAACGCGTCCGATTGCAAAAACTCCTCGCCTCCGCAGGGTTAGGATCGCGTCGAAATTGTGAAGAGTACATCACAGCCGGTCGTGTGACGGTCGACGGTGTCGTCGTCACCGAACTGGGAACGTCGGTCGATCCACAAAAACAGAAGATCACCTGCGACAGTGAACCAGTCAAGCCGCGATCGAAGCGCTATTTTGTCTTCAATAAGCCCAAAGGCGTGTTGTGCACCAACCGCGATCCTCAGGGACGACCGCGCGTCATTGATTTTGTCGGCGGACATGAATCGGGACTCTTCCCCGTCGGCCGTCTGGATGAAAACAGCGAAGGATTGCTTGTCGTGACAAACGACGGGGAACTGGCGCAAAAGCTGGCGCATCCGCGATTTCGCGTTCCTCGTACATATCAGGTACAAGTGGCCGGATTTCCCTCTCCCGAAGCGCTCTCGCAACTGAAAAAAGGTCTCTATTTCCACGAGGGAAAGTTTCGCGTGCAAGATGTTTCTCGCGTGAAAACACAGGGAGACAGTACAATTCTCGATGTCATTCTTAACGAAGGACAAAACCGAGAAATACGCCGGTTGTTTGCCCGCATGGGACACAAAGTATTGCATCTGGTTCGCACCTCTTTCGGCCCGCTACGTCTCGGAAAACTCTCGTCCGGCGATTTGCGAATGCTGACGACTGCGGAAGTCCGCTCTCTCCGCGAGTATAAGCCGCCGAGGCAACAGAAGCCTCCCGCAACCGAACGGGCATTGAAAGGGGATCGGGAACGGACGCCAATAACCCCAACTCCGTCTCGAAAAAAGTCGACGGAACATTTGGGGGATGATTCCGTTCCTATCGAACGAAAACCGCGAACAGATCGGTCGGCAACTGAAAAGCGATCGGCCACGACTGGTAAACGTAAGACATTTAAGCCCGGCCCATTCGGCGGACGATCGTCGTCGAAAAAACCACCTCGCCGGTAATTGAAATCCATCCGTTTCGAATTTCAACAGCCAACACACCTGCCAATGTCAGATCCGCAGTCCACAACATCGTATGATCAAAACCCATGTGGCATTCATCCCTATGGTGGCATGAATCAGCGGGCAGTTCACAAGTCAGCCGTTGTCGTTTCCCATGAACCGATGGCGCTCAATACATTTCGCTTGCGGATGACTTGTCCAGAACTGGCAAGGCAAATCGTCCCAGGGCAGTTTTTCATGGTACGTCTGCCGGGGCTATCCGACCCGTTGCTCGGTCGACCGTTTGCGTTGTTCAATGTGTTTTATGATGCCAACGGGGAACCGACCGATGTCGATTTCGGATACGTGGTCATCGGCAAGATGACGCATCTGCTATCGCAATGTCAGCCGGGAGACGAGCTCGAAATCTGGGGACCGCTGGGAAATGGCTTTCCGCTTCCCGATGGCCGGCCATTGGTGCTCGTCGCAGGAGGAATCGGCCAAACACCTTTCCTAGCCGTCGCCCGAGAAGCACTCAGGTTACAGAAGTACGGCGATCCTGTTCGTAATATAGAAGCAACACCGTCAAGTGTGACTCTCTGCTACGGAGTCCGGTCTTCCGGATATCTTGCCGGGCTCGATGATTTTACTTTAAGCGGTCTCGACATGCAGATCGCGACCGACGACGGATCGCGCGGCCACAAAGGTTTTGTCACTCAACTGTTGGCGAAAATACTTGATGAACAATCGGATAAACCAGTGGTCTACTGCTGTGGTCCCGAACCGATGATGCAGGCTGTTGCAGAGCTGACGGCGTCTCGCGAGACCCCCTGCTGGTTATCGCTCGAAACACCGATGGCATGTGGATTCGGAGCCTGTTTCAGCTGCGTCATTCGCGTTAAAATGAATGACCGCGACTGGGATTATCGCCGCGTCTGCGTCGAAGGGCCTGTCTTTCCCGCCGAGCGACTTGCCTGGTAGTCCCACCTGCGATTTCCCCGGAGGGTTCGAATTTCCTACCCTACTACCTTATACTTAACGCTCGAAAATTGAAAAAACTTCATTTGAAAGTCGGATCGATCGGCTTGACCGACCGACGATCGAAAATTGATTACAGGAGCCGATAGATGTCGTTTAACGCCAATATCATAAATTCAAAGCAGCCCATTGCCATCGCAATTGGGATCGGCATGTCGTTTGGAATGTTCATTCTGACGACGTTGGCGACACATGCCTACGATGAGAATGACCTCGATGAAGAATTGCCGCGCATTCCTGCTGTCGAAGTCCAGGACGCCTTGTCGACGTTCAAATTGCAAAAAGGGTTTTCCCTGGAACTCGTGGCGGCCGAACCGCTCGTGGCCGACGCTGTCGATGCCTGCTTCGATGAAAATGGATTGATGTATGTCGCCGAAATGCGGGGATATCCCTATCTTCCGGAAACACGACCGGCATTCGCTCCAGGACCGATTCGCGAAAAACCAGGCGTCATTCGCGTGTTGGAAGACACCGATGGCGACGGAATGATGGACAAAAGCGATATTTTTGCAAAAGGGTTCGCCTGGCCGACATCGGTCTGCTGTTACGACGGCGGGGTATTCGTCTTCGCGCCGCCGAATGTGTATTACTTTAAGGACACCGACGGCGACCGTCGCGCCGATGTCAAGAAACTCATCTGGACCGGACTGTCGATCGGCAATGTACAAGGCCTCGCAAACAATATGAAATGGGGGCTCGACAATCGCATCTACGCCGCTGGAGGAACAAGTGGCGGCGTGTTAATGCAGGGAGAAAAAGCGATCGCAACGTTCAACGGTTATGATTTTAAATTCAATCCCAAAACCGAAGCAGTTGAACTCATTTCGGGCGGAACGCAATTCGGCCATTCGTTTGACGACTGGGGAAACCGTTTCCGTTCGAGTAACAGCAATCACATCATGCAGGTCGTTTACGATCAAAAATATCTGTCGCGCAATCCTTTCTGGGGAGCGCCGGGAACTCTGCGGACTATCGCCGCCGAAGGAGCAGCCGCGCCGGTCTATCGTCTCAGCGGTGCCGAACCGTGGCGCATCGTTCGGACCCGTCGCCGCGTCGCCGACCCGGCATTTAAGGGTCTTCCCGAAACCGAACGGCATGCGACCGGCTTTTTCACATCGGCGACCAGCGTGACAATCTACCGCGGAGGAGCTTATCCTGAAGAATTCTACAACAATGCCTTTATCGGCGACGTCGGCGGAAATCTCGTGCACCGCAAGTCGTTAGCTTGGAACGGTGCTGCGTACCTCGCCACTCGTACCGAAGAAGAATGCGAGTTTCTTGCATCGACCGACAATTGGTTCCGACCGACGAACTTCGTGAATGCGCCGGACGGCACGTTGTACGTCCTCGACATGTATCGGGAAACGATCGAACATCCGCTGTCGATTCCCGATGATATTAAGATGCATCTCGACCTCGAATCAGGACATGATCGTGGGCGAATTTACCGAATGATTTCACCCGATATCACTCGTTTTCCCACACTCAAATTAGGCAAGGCATCGACAGAAGAACTCGTGATGCAGCTGGAATCTCCGAATTGCTGGAATCGCGAGACGGCCCAACGTCTGATCTGGGAGCGTCAGGATAAGAAGGCTGTTCCGTCACTCATCCAGTTGGCCCGTTCTTCCGAGTGGCCGCTCGCAAGACTGCATGCCCTTTACACCTTATCGGGACTCGATGCATTAACCGACGATCTATTGATCGCAGCGACCGACGATCCCACACCCGGCGTACGCGAACATACCTTACGCCTCTCCGAAATCCCCGCGGCGAATAACGATGAACTTGCACAAAAGATGTTGTCGCTCGTCCGTGACGACGACTACCGCGTTCGCTGGCAGGCCGCATTTTCGGTGGGCAACTTGCCACTCGATTTTGCTGTCAAAGGGTTGCTCGACCTTATCACTCAGGGAGAACTTGACAGTGACATGCGAGTCGCTGTTCTCTCATCTCCCCCTGCAGTAGCAGCCGCTCTTCCGGGTGAATTGTTGAAAAACGAAGATTTGCTGAAACGTGCCGATGTCACCGTACTCCTTGTCGAATTTGCCCGCGTCGTCGGTTCTCAGCCCGACGTCAATCAGACACAGCTGTTTTTAGAAAGTGTAATGCTCGACGAATCGGTCGCGACCTCTCTGCAACGCCGATTGTTGCAAGCGTTGGGTGAAGGGTTGGCTCGTCGCGGTTCTCGATTGAGCCATCTTCTTGCCGATGAAAACACTTCCGATCCCATTCGAAATGCCGTCGGTCATCTTTTTACAGAATCGGCAGAAATCGCATCCAACGAAGAAGGGGACGTCGATCAACGCCGCGCCGCAGCCTCGTTCTTATCGCTCGCCGACTGGGAGACGGCACGCGAGACACTGGAGCCGCTTCTTTCCCCTGCCTCCCCTCCCCCGCTTCAATCGGCGGTCGTGAATTCTCTCTCGCAGCAGGAAAACGCCGAAGTCGCTGAATTACTTCTCGAAAACTGGCGCAGCTATAGTCCCACTGTTCGCAAAGAAGTCGTTGAAGCATTACTGCGTTCGACGCCGCGAGCCAAGGCGTTACTTACCGCGCTGTCTAACGAGGACATCAAGTCGAGCGAAATCGAGCGAGACAAAAAAGAAATTCTGCTCAATCATCCCGACTCGTCATTAAAAGATCTCGCGAAGGAATTGCTCGGCTCTGAGGTCTCGAAAGACCGAGTTCAAGTTGTTGCCGCGTACGAGAAGTCACTTGAACTCAAGGCAGATCAAGCTCGAGGCAAAGAAGTCTTCCTCAAAAAATGCTCGGTCTGTCACAAAGTGGATGACAAAGGACATCAGGTCGGCCCCGATTTGACGTCGGTTGCCAACAAGTCGCCTCGCGACCTCTTAATTAGCATCCTCGACCCCAGCCGCGAAGCGCAGCCCATTTATACAACTTACACCGTGGTCACGATTCAAGGGCAAATCATCACCGGTATCATAGCGGCTGAATCAGGCGGTAGCCTGACGCTTCGTCGTGCGGAAGGCAAGGAAGACGTCGTACTCCGTTCGACAATCGACGAACTCTCAAGTAACGGTGTGTCATTGATGCCGGTCGGCCTCGAAAAAGAAATCGATCCGCAACAACTCGCAGATGTCATCGAGTTCATTCGCACACTGAAACCACCGGCGAAAAGCGAATAGAATGTCGTTCATTGATCTCAAACGTTTAGTATGAAGGAGAAACAGCTCATGAAGAATTTAGGAATCTGGCTGCTGATCGCGATCTGTGTGCTGACGATCGATTCTGTACAAGCAGGCCGGCGTCGCGGTCGTCATCGCTGCGATTCATGTAATACGTGCAACAACTGTGGATTAGGGGCATCGTCAGAAAACGCAGAAGTGGGTGAAGCCGCACCAGAGCCTGCACCGGTTCCCTATGAGGATACCGAAACGGCCGACGCCGACGATGGATGGATCACGTTGTTTAACGGTGAAGACCTCACCGGATGGAAAATCAGCGAAAATGGGCAGTTCAAAGTCGAAGACGGAAAGATCGTAGTCAGCGGACCACGAGCGCACCTCTTCACCGAAGAGGAGTTCACGAACTTTGAATTTACCGCAGACGTCATGACGACTCCCGGCAGCAATTCGGGGCTGTACTTCCACACGAAATTTCAGGAAACCGGTTGGCCCGAAATCGGCCACGAGGCTCAGGTGAACGTCACTCACACAGATCCGGTGAAAACCGGCAGCCTGTACAATGTGGTCAAATTACTCGAGACGCCCGCGAAAGATAATGAATGGTGGACACAGAAAATCATCGTCGATGGAAAGCACATTCAGATTTTCGTCAATGACGAACAGGTCGTCGACTACGTCGAACCTGACGATGTCGAAGGAAGCCGCAAACTGAGTAGCGGCAGTTTCGCGATCCAGGCCCACGACCCCGACAGTGTGGTGTATTTCAAAAATATTAAGGTGAAGGTGTTGGAGTAGACGCACTCTTACCTCGGATAGGTCGATGCGACTCTGTCACTTCGACCTGTCGCCATTTTCCCAGCGATTCACGCCACTGGTGCATAGTGATTATCCCTTCGGGGATGAAGATCCATGAAAGCCCGCCCGATGTCGTCTGATACTCATGTCGTTCTGTTATCGATACCTGCTCTTCGCGATGGCGATCTCGTGCATATGCCGCGACTGAATTCGCTCGCTGACGTCGGAGGAAAACGGCCTCTCATACCGAGTTTTCCGGCGGTCACGTGTCCTGTTCAAGCGACGCTGACGACCGGGGTCGGCCCCGAACAACATGGCGTTGTTGCCAATGGTTTCTACTGGCGCGATAAGGGCCAAGTCGAAATGTGGACGGCATGGAATAAAGAGATCCAGGCACCGCAGATCTGGGAGAAATTATCGCAGCACGACAAGACACTGACATCTGCCGTGTGGTTCCCACTCCTCTCCAAAGGTGCTAAGGCCGATTACATATGCACGCCGGCACCAATTCATAATCCCGACGGTAGCGAGTCGTTGTGGTGTTACACTGTTCCCACGGAAATGTATGGCGAACTGCGTGACGCGCTGGGACACTTCCCGCTGATGAATTTCTGGGGCCCCCTCTCGAATATCAAATCGACGACGTGGATTGTCGATTCGGCAATCTGGGCTGCCGAGAAACACAATCCTCGTTTCTCTTATATCTACTTACCGCATCTTGACTACGCGGCACAGAAATTCGGTCCCGACAGCGATCAGGCGGTCGCAGCACTCGGTGAACTTGATGCAACGATCGGCAAACTTATCGATGGTTACGCTACTGCTGGGTTGGACAATGTCACCTGGGTCGCCGCGAGCGAATATGCGATCACACCGGTTTCGCAGGTTGGCTATCCCAACCGTACTTTGCGCGAGGCAGGAATGCTCGCACTTCGTGACGACACTGGAACCGAACAGCTTATTCCTGGGGAATGTACTGCGTTTGCAATGGTCGACCATCAACTGGCCCATGTGTTCGTGAACGATGTCACAAAAATCGACGATGTCGCGAAACTATTCACGAACGACCCGGCGGTTGAACGGGTTCTTGTCGGGAAGGATCGCCATACTGTCGGCCTTGACCATCCACAATCAGGTGAAGTCGTACTGATCGCAAAGCCCGAAGCGTGGTTTGCCTACTATTGGTGGCTGGATGATGCGAAAGCTCCTGCGTTTGCCCGAACAGTCGACATCCATCGAAAGCCAGGATACGATCCCGTCGAGATGTTCATCAACATGCCTGCGCGGTCGACGCCGCTTGATGCGACGCTGGTGAAAGGCTCGCATGGTTATCCCGCCGATGATGCCTCGCGAGAGACGGTCTTGGTAAGCTCAAATGCCGATGCACTGAAGGAATTCGACGTCTGTCGCGATGTCGACATCGCGGGTATGATTCTCAACATGTTTGGTGTCACCTAACATTCTGGGAATCACGATTTCTTTCGTTCACGGACAAAACGAATGCGGCAGCCGATCGGGATCGTCTCCGTCGTCTCAGGTTTTTTCCCCTCGCGGGCCGCATCGACAGCCAGCTCGACATAATTGACTTGCGCTTTCTCGGCGTCGGTATCGTCGTCCATGGCCCCCATATAAACGATTTTGCGATCGCGATCGATAACAAAGAACTCAGGCGTATTTCCCGCACCGAAATCTTTAGCAACCTTTTGCGACTCGTCGAAGAGATACGGAAACGTAAACCCCTTCTCGTCGGCTTTCACTTTCATCAGCGGCAACAGATCTTCGTCAATCTTGTTGACATTGATCGCGATCAGTGCCACGTCGGAATCGCTCGTCGCATATTTTTTCGAGAAAGAAACAATACGGTCTTCGTAATCGACCGCGTACGGGCAACTGTTGCACGTAAAGACGACGACCACAATGCTCTTATCTTTGAGATCGGCGAGCGAATGTTTTTCGCCATCGGTCCCAGGAAGATCGCTCCACATGGGGGCTTCATCGCCAATGCTCAGCACCTGGTTATACTCCCCGGCTTGTACAGTCAGAATATTTTGATGTGAGGGAGCGAACATAACGATGGCACATATCATGAATGTGCAGGCGGAAATAGTTTTCATCAGCGACCTCTCAGAGATTCTGCGGTGAATTTCGTCGGTAACATGCGTCGCAAAACGCCATTTTCCTGAATGCAGCACAACGATTCCATTCTAATCGTCACCTCGGAGATGGCAACCTCGATTGGGAAGTGACACATTGCCAAATTCAATACCGACTCACGAAAACAAAGCGATTTCGACCGTTGTGACGGCGGTGATTTTCGGAGGCGGTATCGAAAACACCGCCTGTGGCGGTTTGCGGCACATTAGAATCACGGTACACTGAAGGAGAAATAAGCGGCGATAGAAGGAAAGCATCTCTGTCAAGGCGTCGCTGGTTCTCCTCAATGACAGCGATGTCGCGCCGACATGTCGTCCCGTGTTCAGCCTGAGTTTAAGTCGAATTATTGTGACATTAATAATATGAATTCCTCCCGGTGAGGAATTGGGAGACTAATCTTATGACCGGAAAGCCGGTCGACGAGTGCCTTTTAATGGCGATGCAATCTGTGGCTCCACTGAGTCGAAACCGGTGTATGCGCAGCTGCGCATTTTCTTCAGTACATTCGTGCAAATCTCATCAAGGGACGATTTGCTTACGGCGAGTGGCAGTCATCCTCTCTGTGATGGCTGCGATTTTTTTCCTTTCGGACGACCGACAAGACGTCGCCGCTCAGGACCAGGATTCGGTGGAAACCGTTCCTGCCCAAGATCAGAATCAACCCCCGCCCCCTTCACGGAAACCGAACCTGATTTTTATTCTCGCAGATGATCTTGGTTATGGTGATTTAGGATGCTACGGCCAAAAGACCATTCTCACTCCGAATCTCGACAAGATGGCGGAATCGGGAATGCGGTTTACCGATCATTACGCCGGGTGTACCGTCTGTGCCCCCTCGCGATGTACATTGCTTACCGGAATGCACACCGGCCACACGCTCGTTCGCGGGAATTCGGGAGCGCTGCTTGATCCGCAGGACATCACTCTCGGCAAGGTGATGAAAGCGGCGGGCTATCGAACGGCGGTATTCGGCAAGTGGGGCGCGGGTGACAATCCTCCGCCGGGTCATCCGGAGTTATGCGGTTTTGAAGATTTTTATGGATATCTCGACAATGGTCACGCTCATAATCATTTTCCCGACTTTCTCTGGAAGAATTCGACTCAGTCTCCCATTCGTGGAAACGTCGTCAAATCCATTGGTCGTGGCGGTGTCGCGATCAAGAAGACGCAATATTCACACGATTTGTTGACCGCAGAGGCGTTGAGTTACATCGAAAAAAATCAATCTACTCCCTTCTTTCTATATCTTTCTTACATCATTCCACACGCAAATAACGAAGCGGGAATTGAAGGAATGGAAGTCCCCGACGACATGCCCTACTCCGATAAACCCTGGCCGCAACCACAAAAAAACCACGCGGCGATGATTACCCGCCTGGATCGTAGCATCGGCGAAATACTGGCCGTGCTGAAAAAACTGGAACTTGACGACGATACGCTGGTCCTGTTTTCCAGCGATAACGGTCCGCATAAGGAAGGGGGTGCTGATCCCGCCTTCTTTCAGAGTTCCGGTCATTTTCGTGGATATAAACGCGACATGTATGAAGGTGGTATCCGGGTTCCGTTGATCGCACAGTGGACCGGGAAAGTCGCCGAGAACACGACAACCAACCACGTTTGTGCTTTGTGGGATCTGGTCCCGACTGCCTGTTCGCTGGCAGGAGTGGCCCCACCGGAAGGAATCGACGGTATCTCATACATGCCGACACTGCTGGGACAACACGAACAGCAGAAAGAGCACGAATATCTCTACTGGGAATTTCACGAAGGAGGGTCGCAGCAAGCGATTCGTTCGGGGAAGTGGAAGCTGATTCGTACCATCGGTGGACCGGTCGAGTTATACGATCTCGAAGCCGATCCATCCGAACAAACAGACCTGTCGCAGCAGAAGCCCGACGTGGTCGAAAAACTGCTGGGGTCAGTCAACGCCGCACGGAGCGAATCAACGATTTATCCGCTTAAACCAAAGGTGCCGAAACCGAACGACCGTGTCGAAGAATCGCAGCGGGAAATCAGACGTCGAAATCGGTTACGTATTCGCCGCACGGGAAAGATTCGTCGGATGGATTCGTCGAATATCTGCCGTGGAGGACACGATCGCACCTACGTGATGAGAAATCTGAATCTCTCGACGGATTTCAGACGTTCAGAATCGAATTTCTGTCGTGATTTTTCAGAGATGATGGACGATAGGGGGCCAATGGATCGTTCATTGAATTCCACAGGCGACGTAACATTCGATTGTTCGATCCGATATCGCACTCTCTGTTGCGTTGCGGCCCGATAGTCGTCCGCTTTGCGCAGGCGTTACCGCTTGCTCCCCTATAGGCGGAAATCCAACAATGAAGCCCTGTTCTAGTCGTGGAAGAGTGCATCGCATCCATTGCAATGTCCGCATTATATTGTTCGTAGCGTTGATGTTCGTCTGGTGCGTCGTTGCGAACAAACCGGTATGTGCCGACGAAATCAGCAATCGTCCGAATATCGTCATCATACTCTGCGATGATTTGGGATACGGCGATCTGGGTTGCTACGGAAATCCCGAAATCAAGACACCACATCTCGATGATCTGGCAAAACAAGGGTTACTGTGCACCTCGTTTTATGCCGCGTCTCCCGTCTGCTCGCCATCGCGCGCCGGTTTGTTGACGGGAAAGACACCGAACCGGTTGGGCATTGTCGACTGGATACCCGAGGGTAGCCCGATGCATCTCCACAAAGGAGAAAGAACGGTCGGTTCAATGCTCTCATCGGTCGACTACGATACGTGTCACGTCGGAAAATGGCATTGCAACGGGCATTTTAATTCTCCCGAGCAACCACAGCCCGACGAACACGGATTCAAGCATTGGTTTTCCACGCAAAACAATTCTTTGCCGACACATCTCAATCCGCTGAACTTCGTCCGTAATGGCACAGCTGTCGGACCGCGTGAAGGCTACTCGAGCACGATTATCGTCGACGAGGCCATTGACTGGTTGAAGGGACGCCGGGCGCGAACATCGGCGACGTCAACAACACCGTTTTTGCTGTGCGTCTGGTTTCACTCGCCGCACGAAGTGATTGCGACCTCCCCCGAATTCACAAAACGATACGCGAAAGTTATGCCCGAAAAGAAGGCCGAATACTATGGCAATGTTACGCAGATGGATCACGAAGTCGGCCGGTTGTTACAGGAACTCGATATCCAACAGTTGCGAGACTCGTCGTTTGTGTTGTTTACGAGCGATAACGGTCCCGAAACACTCAATCGTTATGGCCCCAACTCCAGCCGATCGTATGGAACGGCAAAGCCATTGCGAGGAATGAAACTCCATATGTACGAGGGGGGCATTCGTGTCCCAGGTATTTTTCGTTGGCCTGGAAAGATCAACGCGGGGACTGAAACCGACGTTCCACTGTGCACGCTCGATTTACTCGCGAGCTGTTGCCATCTCGCGGGGATCGATGCGAGTGCCGTTCCTGTTAACGACGGTACCGACATCGTAGCGGCCCTGTTAGAAGACGAAACGTTTCACCGAGAACAACCTCTGTATTGGCAATACGACCGAGCGATCGGCACCCCCAAAGTCGCTGTCCGCGAAGGAGCGTGGAAGCTATTGGCCGATGCAGAACTCAATCAATTTGAATTATACAATCTCGTCGAGGATCCCTCTGAGGCCAACGACGTCAGCGTTGACGAACCAGATTGTGTTCTACGACTGGCGAATTTCCTGCGAGAACGCCATGCTGCTGTTCTGAAAGACCTGAATGCCGTCAACGAACAGCCGTGACGACGGATATCTGTTGTGTTTGCTCCAATTGTCAATCGGGGAAACTGAATTCGAAACAAAAACCATTTGTCATCGGTCGATGTCCCGCAGTAGGATGTAATGAGACGACATTGAAAGCTAAGCATCGTACAAACTTGCGATTCGCCCCTTAAAGTACCAGAACGAGATCGTTCGCCAATTCATCGACTTGAAACACACGAACCGAAAAAAGGCCCGGTTATGCATCAGATGTTGTTGCGACAAAGTCGCCAGTGGATATCGGGTCTCGCTATCGCGCTGCTCATGACCTGGAACAATCCGTCGTTGGCTCGTGAGGATTATTTCACCCCCGATGAGCTTCCCCCAAAGGAAAATTTGCATCTTTATCTGCTGATGGGCCAGGAAAACATGGTCGGCCGCGGAGTGATCTCCAAGGATGATCGAGAGCCACATCCGCGAGTTATTATGATGAACGACAAACTCCAATGGATTCCAGCGGTCGATCCCCTGCATCGACGAAATCCAATGCGTGACGGCGTCGGCCCTGGCTTCTCCTTTGCAAAATACCTCGCCGAACAAGATGAAACTGTGACGATCGGCCTGATTCCCTGTGCCGTTGAGGGTTCTTCGCTGAAACACTGGGAAAAAGGAAACGATTTATATGTTGAGGCCTTGCTCCGTGCGAAGGAGGCCACCAAAGTCGGAACGATTAAGGGAGTGATCTGGCACCAAGGGGAATGGGATGCCAGACAGCGTGCCAAGGCGGCGACTTATGGAATCCGTCTGGGGAATACCATTCGTGATTTCAGACGAGATCTCGGTGAAGCAAAACTACCGTTTATCGTCGGAGAGTTGGGAACGTTTGTACGACCGAATCGTCTTCCCTTTGCAAAACTCATAAACGAGGCACTTCAAGATATCCCCCATGAGATCCCATATACCGAGTGCGTCGAGACCAAGAACCTTCATCGACGGGATCTCGATACGTTTAATGCTGAAGGTGCGCGCGAACTCGGTGTGCGATACGCTAAGGCGATGCTCGACGCACAATCGAAGGTTCGCCAGTCGATCGAGGATTCAGACTCGATCCAAATCAATCGCGATTTTATCGGTCGATAGAATCCTGATGGGACACGACGAACGCGATGCCGCTTCTCGTCCTCTGCCACCCTCTGTCTAAAACTGTCGTATCTACAAGCTCGCTATTTCATAAAATCGAAAAAAACGTGACGAGAGAAAAAACCGGCTGACATTCGAAAATTTATTCGAAATTTTGCAACTTTTTTTCAACTTTCGTTGGCGTTACATGCTTTGGGTGTGGGAAGACACGGCCGAATTCCGATGTATAATCAGGAATGGACTCATCGAGCGCGCCCGCACGTGCCAGCCGCGGCAGGAAGCCCGGTTCATATCCTCCTGGGGGGATTCATTTTCCCTATCCCAAAGGATAGCTGGAGTTACGGCTGCGCCGCGCTACGGTCGCAATCGCACAGGGAGGAAGACGAATGGACAGTCGGCACAAATCGCTGTTTCGTTGGCATAAGAGTCGATGGTGGCCTCGCGTCGTGTTGAGTATCACCCTGGTGTCCGCAGGTGTCGAACACCGTGTCGCCCTGGGACAAGATTTCCCCGATTTTGGCATCGATACTTCGATCGATTCGGCTTCCGATCTCTTAGACGAACCCTCCGAATTTCCCGAAGTCGACCTTCCGGAGGTTGAATCCCTCCCCAGCCCAACGCCCAACACGCCGGTCCGTTCTAAGAAGTCGACATCAGGATCAAAACGCATTCTTCAGGGGGGCAGCCTCAATCAGATTGAACGGAAATATCAGGAATTCGAACTCAGGAATTCCGGTTCGATCGAAGGCGAACGTCTCCGTCGCGCTGCCGAGAATCCGGTCAATCGACCCGCAATTCAAGGGGCTGTTGCCGATTTTACGAACAAATCAGATTCTACTGCGTTTGTTCAGCGGGATCTAAACTCAAATGAAAAACGAAAAATTGCAGCCGCTTTACGGCAGGCTGACCAGTTAATGGCCGCGAGCGAAAGTGCTTTTCGCGAGGGACAAACCTCTTTAAGTGCGTATTCAAAGTTTCTCGATTTGTCGGTGAAGATGAAGGCGGTCTCATCAGAAATCCTGGACAGACCCGACATCGTCTCGCATGTCCTTGACGTACAAAATGCACTGTATCGAACTGCCGGCCGTCAGTTGGCTTTGCTGGATCAGCCTGGTGCAGAACGTTGGGGAGCTGAGGTACTGCTGGCAGAAGTGCTGGCGGCCGATACGGAGGTCAAGCTCGCTGTACTTCAAAAAGACAATTCACAACTCAAGCAGGCAGAAGCTCAACGTGCCCAAGCGGCGCGCCAGTTGTTCGTACAACGCATGCGTGATTACGGCGTCGGATTGGCGACTTTGCAGGAGGTAACTCAAGCGATGCGTTATCTGTTGCCTACCTCGTCAGCTAAAATGGCCCCACAGGAACGGGAAGCTCTGGAAAACGCCCTGTCGACATACGGACAACTCTTGCAAAGCTCAGAGGAAACAACGAATGGGTGGTTCGCAAGCAAAGCGAATATGGGAACGAACGAACTGGTATCTATTTTTATGAACGACGGACGACTGCACGATCTCGCGGGGCTCGGTCCTGATGGGACAGGTTTGGGGCCTGACGATACTTTCGCTGAGCTGAAAGATTTTGACGAACTGCAATCGCGATCTGCCTCACGGTCGACCCCCCTTGCATATGGCGAGGTCGTTTCCAATCCGTTCGACACCGCGGGGATAACAGCCGGTGTGGGACGGGTGGACCATCTCCAGGAGATCCAGGCCGAAGTGTTGATGCTGACCGCTCAAGTCGCTCAATTGCAAGGAAATAGCGACCTTGCACAAAATGCCTACGCCCAGAGCTTCGCTGCCAACGGAGAGTTGTACAAATCCAGACTGGAGTTTTATCAAAACAGTACGGCATCGTTAGGTGACGTACTACAGGCATGGATGGCCGGTCAGAATGTACGACAACAATGGGAACAGTCGGGATTCAAACCACAGGATGAATGGACGACCAGTCAGCGTGAGTCGCTGATGCAGCTGGCCGATGATACCGCAGACCGTCACGATCCACGTGGTGCCGGCGGCGCTGAATTTCAACTGATGTCCAGTCTAGAGACTTTTGAACAATTAAAAGATTTTCAATCCACTCTACAGCGCGAGGCTGCGCAAGCGGCAGCGAAAAGTGCTGCTCCCGTGCAGTCGGCAAACCAGCCCTTTCAACGCGTACAGACATTTGTTCCCACGGAAAACGGAGACAATAATTCT
This sequence comes from Planctomycetota bacterium, assembly GCA_027618475.1. Lineage (GTDB taxonomy): Bacteria > Planctomycetota > Planctomycetia > Planctomycetales > Planctomycetaceae > JAQCEJ01. Next base: position 19,549 of record JAQCEJ010000043.1, read on the forward strand.
CCGAATTAATCGACACCTCGGCCTGTGACGAATTCGGCGAGAAAACCCTCGAAAGCCCAGCCTACGCCGTTCTTAATCCCTTTTCCGAAAATATTTTAAGATTATTTTTGGGAATGCGGCGATTTATGACGTAGAATTACCTGGATGTGGGCCGTTTCAAATCCAAATCGTCATTTGCTGATGAAAGGCTGTTGTGCGAGGGGAACGCGACCGAGTAACGCGCGCTCTCGATTTATTGGCACAGGGAATTGCGCCATATATCGAGCGAGAATTCAAGAAGATCTTTGGTGAAAACTGGGCTGCTTCGGCCCGTGAGAGTTTTCGCGAAGATCGCGGTCAATTCGTTCATACCGAAGAATTCATTCGCCGTGACGCCCATTCTCTACTGACCATCATGTGGGACCAGTGGAACCGCGTATTTCGACATCAACTCAATCAGCCGGAACGAAGTCTGGTGAGCGAACTTCGCGATTTTCGTAATCGCTGGGCACACCAGGAAATGTTCAATTTCGATGATACGTACCGCATTCTTGACAGCGTACAGCGATTGCTTGTTGCCGTCGGATCGGATGTTGCGGCGATCGTCGGCGAAGAAAAACGTGAACTGTTACGCGAAGAATTCTCGATGGAAGCCGAGGCTGCCGCACGCCGGGCAGAAGACACTCAGAAGAAATGGCGAGATGTAGCCATCTACGTGCTCTGCTGCGGCGCGACGATTTTCGCGATCTTGAACTCCGATTTCGGCAGCACCGGATGGATACTTTCGCTGTTCGTCGTGATGGCGTTTCTCTACGTCTCATATCAGCGAGTTTCCACGCCGACACGAGCTTACTTTGGTGCCCACGAATGTACGCGCTGCGGTAAGATCATCTACAATCTGACCTGTCCCTACTGCGCGCCGTCAGCTGCCCAACCGGTCGTTCACGAACTGGAACCGATTGCCGACAGCTGAGTGACCTTTATTTGGCCAGTTCCGAAACGTCGTCATCCGAAAGTATGCCTCGGTAAAGACGCACGTCGGCTAATTTTCCTTTGAAAAAATCGTGCGGACCACATCCGATTTTCAGCGGCACATCGGGATTAAGTTCGAAGTCGTCGGTCGAAAACTCAGACGACTCTGAAACACAGGCTCCATCGACGTACAGTTTCAAAGAATTGTTTTCCTTTACTGCCGCGACGTGATGCCAACCAGAGGGAAACTCGCGATCTGCTGAAGCGACGCGGCCGGCCTCAATGGACCAGACCCGGCCGGATGGCAATGTTCCCGCAAACAAGCGCCCCTGATAGGTGGCCATTGTCCAGGTCCGCCGATACATGACATCGGGGGTCATGTCAATTCGACCGGTTAATGTCCACTCACCCGGCTTGTCGAAGCGGTAAACCTGAGCGAGCGGTAACGTACCGGCATACATTTTTCCGTTGTAGACCGCCATCCCCATCACTTCGAGTTCTTCGTCCAGTTGACCGACGTCGACCCAATTATTATCGCCGTCGTAGCGATAGACGTCGCCTCCCCGCCAACAACCGCAATACAGCTCCCCCTGATAGACGACAAACGCATACGTCTGAGTGCTTTCTCCCAGAACACCGGTGTTGATCCACCGTTCTCCGTCGTAACGAAAGACGGCCCCTTGATCGTAACACGAGGCAAAGATTTCGCCATTCCAGACGGTGAGAGCCTCGACCCGTTTTTCTTCGGGTGTGCCGACCGAAGTCCATTCCGTTCCCCCTTCATAGCGAAACAGTCCGGGGGGCTTATATAACGACGATGCGTAAAGTTTACCCTTGTAGACAACCAGCCCTGCAAATGCCTCGACATCGGGGAGCTTCCCAACGATCTCCCAGTCGTTATCGGCAACGTATTTATAGACTGTTCCACCGAGGTTCTCGTTTTCCGATTCCGATAACGCCGAACCTTTCAATCGGTATTTGGATGCAGCGGCGTAGATTTCCCCATTGTAGGTAGCGAGACACGAGATGGAATTACTCGGATCGGGACTGCCGATGTCTGTCCATTGATCCCCCCCTTCAAAGCGGAATACATGCCCGCGACCAGACGCTTCGGCTTCGCAAGTGCTTGCATATAAAACTCCGTCGTGAACGAGCATCGAATAGACGAGAACCGCGTCTCCGAGCCTTCCGTGATCGGTCCATTCGTCATCGAGATGACCGTCGTCGATGCCGAACTGAAGTTGTCGGTAATTGGCCTGTCCGGTCGTCTGGCCGACATTGTGCATCAGTGTCAGCGAAAATCCCTTTCGCGAATCGGCATCGTACCGGCTGATCAAATCGCCAAGAACATCGTCGAGTTCCTCATCGGTATGGACCCACAATGAAACCGAAAACGGATCTTTACCCAGATTGAGCGTGTCGGACGATTCAATCTCGATAACGTCATCCCGACCATCAAATTGTGCCGATTTCGTCACCTTTTTGGTCGGACCACCGGCAACGAACTTTACACCTGTTGGTTTACCGGTCAGACCGCTTCCTGAACTGTCGGCCGCCGAGTCTTGTAGTTTCCATTGACCGATAAGTTTTGGCTCGTCAGCAAATGATGCCGTGGCCGCCAGTGCGGCGGAAATCAGTGTCATACCGAGAATATGGCGAAACATGGTGTTCGTCTTTCGTTAAGTCATTGTTGCCGATTCAATGGAAGCACAACGTGATTGTGATCAATCGGAATGAGATATTCAACGGACATCAGCGCTCATCGGTTATCACCTGCGTCGGTCCATCACGTCAGAATCTCGTGAATGACCTGACCGTGGTCGATATCAAGGCGTTTGCGCCCGGGGACTTCGAGGCGTCGGCCGTCGAGGCCCATCAAGTGCAATACCGTCGCATGTAAATCGGTAATATAGTGACCGGGTTCGACGGCGTGATAACCGAGTTCGTCGGTCTCTCCGTGTACGAACCCTCGTTTAATGCCAGCGCCGGCAAACCAGCATGTGAAACCATGCGGATGATGATCTCGTCCGTCCGTTCCTCCCGATCGTTCTTCGACGGCGGGCGTTCGTCCAAATTCGGTGCAGAACACGACGGTGACGTCATCCCATAAGCCTCTTTGCTTAAGGTCCATCAGCAAGGCCGCAACAGACTGATCGACCTCAGCACATCGCGCTGCATGCAGATTTTTGAGATCCCGATGTGAATCCCATACCCCATAAGGTGAAGGATAGACTTGCACAAATCGCACGCCGCGCTCGACAAGCCGGCGGGCCGCAAGACATCGTTCTCCGGCAACTTTTGTTTTTGACTGATCGATGCCGTACATCTGCTGCGTTGCCTGAGTCTCTCCGGAAAAATCAACCGCTTCCGGAACAGAAGTCTGCATACGGTAGGCGAGCTCGTATGAACGAATTCGTGCGAGAATCGACGGATCTTCCGGATACGAAACGTTCGATAACTGATTCAGTTGATTGAGCAGCGCGAATTCGCGGCGTTGTTCCTCGACAAGTAACTGTTCGTTGCGTCGACCGTATGGCAACGGATTCTTAGGATCGAGATTCAACGGCACCCCCGCAAATTGAGGGCCGAGGTAGTACGCCTCGATCGATTCTCGAGTATCAGGTCGGGTCGGCCCACCGAGAACGACGAACTGGGGAAGATTTTCGTTGAGCGTACCGAGTCCGTACGACATCCATGCACCGATGCTCGGCTGACGTTCGTCGAGTTTGTGTCGACCGTGATGAATCTGATTCTCTGCGGCGTGATCGTTGTCCGAAGTCCACATATTGCGAACGAAAGAAATCTCGTCGACACATTTTGCGAGATGCGGCCACCAATCGGTCATCTCGATGCCACTCTCACCCCGTTTTTTAAAACCGATCTGCATTGGAAATATTTTTGAATACCGCTCGCGCGTCATTTCGATCACCGAGCGAGATCGCATTTCGTGCAGAGGAGAATCGAAGGGATTCGGATAAGGCGTGTCGGCAAAGGTTTTGCCCGCATATTTATTTAATGCCGGCTTGGGATCGAATGTTTCGAGGTGACTGTATCCCCCCGAAAGAAATATCCAGATGATACTCTTGGCTTTGGGGGGATGCACTGGTTGTCCATTCGGTGGCGACCAGGCCAATTCGTTGGCATGAGTGACGGCATCCTGGGCCAACATGCTTCCGAGTGCCAATCCGGTGAAACCCATCCCCATGTCGCTCAGAAACGTGCGGCGTGAGTGTGGAGAACAGTTGCACGCATGCGATTGAGCGAGAATATTCTGGCGATCTTTTTGCGTCATCGAGTCACTGTTCCTCGTTATCGGAGTCACCTATAAAAATGCATTTCGTATGCAAGTTCGTGCTAATGTATCGTAATAAACTCATGATGGTTAAACAACGTGCGTATCAAACTCTCTCTGGCACGCGTCGCAGTATCGGACGACGGCCCCTGCTCTGCATCGGCGGCTGTGAGCCGGCCTTCAGTTTTTGCAAGGGCGACGTCGTTTGCCTGCTGTGCGAGGAAGTCCATACATAATTCTCGCTCGCGATCATTCGGCGGGCGAGAGAGAATTTGCAGAAACGCTTCCATAATAAAATCGATGTCGTCGGTTTTTCCCTTTTCAGTCAATGCCGATTGGAGACGCGAGGTTAACCGTCGGCTGCAATGTTGCGTTAGTTCACCATTGATCATGCCTAATGCTTGCTGGGGTATCAGCGTTTCCGACCGACGGTAACAGTCCTGCGGATCGGGCGGATCGAACAAACTTAAAAATGGCATTGCTCCGCCATCTTCCGGGTGCAGCGTAAAATACAACGACCTGCGACGTGAAGCCAAATCCTTTGTATTATCCAGCTCAGGGCCCCCCATTGTCGTGTCGAGCTCTCCGGCGAGATGGAGCAAGCTGTCGCGGACGACTTCGGCCTCCAGTCGTTTCGTGCCGGCAATCCAGTAGTAGGCATTATCCTTATCGACCGCTTGGTTCCTCTGAATCTCGGCCTTTAGTGCAGGATCATTACTCGACACCGACGACGACAATCGGTAGGTGCTGCTGGTCACGATCAGGCGATGCAGCCATTTCATGCTCCAGTTGTGATCGGTGAATTCTACAGCGAGCCAGTCAATAAGCTCGGGGTGTGTCGGTGCTCGACCACTGGGACCGATGTCATAAACGGGTTCGACGAGCGCGTTACCGAAGTGTCGCATCCAAATGTGATTGACGGCGACCCGACTGGTACGCGGATGCGAAGCGTCGGCAATCCACTTCGCTAATGCCGTACGACGTCCAGTCGATGTGTGGGGATATTCCGGGCTGAACAGAGAATAGCCTTCACTCTCTATTTCCAATTCAGCAACAGCGGAGTTTACGGAAGACTGAGCCGCCTGCACGGCCTTCTCAGCCTTTGTAACTGCTTCTTGCATTTTGGGATCGGAAGTGAGTTTGACTTTCTGACTCAGCAGCTCGCTCTGCGCCTGCGCGAGATTGAACTGAGCCGCGGCTAAAACGGCTCCCTTTTCCTCGCGAAATGCCTGTTTGGAAACATCTGATACGTCACCGGGCACACCCAGAAAACGAACTTCATCTGCTGCCGCACGAGCGGCAATCGACGCCAATTGAGCTTTGGCATGGACGACCTTTGCTTCCGCTGATGTCAGCTTTGCGACAAGGGCATCACGCGGCAATATCGCTGCGGAAAGCTCTTGTTTCACGGCAAGTATTTCGGGGCGCTGATTTGACATCGCGGAGAGAACAGTGATTTCTTCACTCGTCAGGGAGCGATTCCAGAAGCGGACTTCATCCAACAATCCGACATGCCGGCCTGTTCCGTCCGAGTTTCCGATCCGAAATGGGGCATCGGTTGCCGGTGTCGCAAGTGCCAGAAAATCGGCATCTTCCGCCTTGCGCTCCTGCATGCGTGATTGTAACTCACCCGACGTCGACAAATCGCGAACGTAAAGCGTCACCTGCAAATCGCTGAACACCATGCCGATATAATAATCGTGTCCGGTTGTCAGCAGCAAAGGCTGTTCGCCTCCCGTAACGAACTCGCGCATTTCATCGTTAGTGTTATAATACAACAAACGCAATTCACTCGATTTGTCGTCGAGTCCGCGATGGAGAAAAACCCAGCTTCCGGGAAGTTCGGCAAGTGTACGGTTCATGTTCGGCGACGAAGCCGCGATATGTAATAACGTCTCGAATGTGAATTGATTGGCCGAAAAGTCGACATGTGGCTCAGCGGCAACGAAGGAAAAATTCTGATGTTGATGGAAATGTGCCGCCTGTCGATTTGCCGTTTCCGTACCCACCCCAACCGGTGACGATGGAAAAAATGTCCCCATCCCATCGTCAATGAATGGCAATTGATACGCAGACACCGGAGGATCAGTACCCGTTACACGGTAAAGTCCATGATTTCGACCGCTGGCATCGGCGAGAAACAGTTCGTCCTCAGCCCCTTCAAATCGCCAATGGCCGATCAGATTCTTCACGATATCGGCAACTTTCGCGTTCGATTCTCCTTGAATTGAGAAGGTGGACTCTACTTCGACAAGTTTTGCCGTCGCGATATCGACAGCTTGCTGCAATGCCGGTATGCTCGCATCGTATTCGGCCTGAATTGTCGGAAGTTCTGACATGGCGGTTATCAGATATTGTTCCGCCGTGGCGGTTTCTTGTTCACGCACGAACGATTTCAATCCCGGGTAGAATGACTTCGGTGGAATCGCCACAGATTCGATCGTTCCGAGTTCACCACGAAACACGCTGGGAACTCCCGGTGCGATCGGTGAGGTGTCGTCGACAATGTCGCGGGCATCACCGCCTTGATACAAGAACGTCTTGGCGTCAAGAGTTTCCTCGTAGATGCGAGCTAAGCCTGCAGGCGTCGGTTTTAACGACGCTCCCGAACTGGGGGTATAACGGAGGTATTTCGGTAATGCCTCTCCTCCGGGAACACGGTCGTGTCGGAATTCCAACGGTTCGAAAAACGCGCGAAATGCAAAATGATCTTCTTGCGAAATCGGATCGTATTTGTGATCGTGGCACAAACAGCAATTCAGGCGTACTCCCAAAAACGCTTTACCGGTATGCTCGACCAGATCGCGCATCCAGGTATCATAATTAAGGGAATACCAGTTTCGCACGATGAAACCGTTCGCAACCACTTCGGCATCGTCGTCCCCGGCGATTTCATCTGCCGCGAGCATCATTGTCAACATGTCGGCATAACTGCGGTCGTCGTTCAGCGAATTAATGATCCAGTCGCGCCAGCGCCAAATGTGCGGAGCGCTATTGCGGACGTCGTCGACCGAACGCCGGCCGTACCAATCGCTGTATCGCCAGACGTCCATCCAGTGGCGTCCCCACCGTTCGCCGTATTGAGGACTGTCAAGCAGCCGATCGACAAGCTGTTCGTAAGCTTCGTCGCCCCGTTGTTCGTAATCCTTCAAAAACAAATGCAATTCTTCGCGTGTCGGCGGGATTCCGATCAAATCGATCGAGACTCGGCGCATCAATGTCGCCGGGTCGGAAAAGGGTGCAGGCGAGAGCCCCAGACGGTCGTGCCCGGCTGTGATGAAAAAATCGATCGGATTTCTGGCCCACGTCCTGTTTTTGATCGAAGGCACCGGTGGTCGCTGCGGCGGTTGAAATGACCAGTGTTCGCGTGGATCGGGTTCGGGTTCTTCTTCGGGGGGAGCCTCGGCTCCGGTATCGATCCAAAGGCGTATGATTTCAATCTGTTCGGCCGTCAGCGGTTTCCCTTCCGGAGGCATCCTTACCGATGCGTCCGGTTCGCTGATACGTTCGAAAATCAGACTTCCGGCGATGTCACCGGGAACGATCACGCTTCCACTGTCGCCTCCTTGTTGCATCAATCCAACGGTATCCAGCCGAAGATTGGCTTCCTGTTTGAGGGGTCCGTGACACGAGTAACACCGTTCTCTGAGAACGGGCTTGACGTGTTCAAGATACGCCGATGCATTGTTATCGTCGCCGGCAAGCAATAAATCGGCACAAAAAACACCGATACTGAAATACAGAATCCTCAGTGTGACGGTCATGGCAACCTGACTTCAAGGGAGGACAACAGGTGGGATTGTGGGCAGAAGGTATTGCTACCTCATTTTCGCCTATTGCACCCGTGATTTCAATTTCAATCTCCGAATGTCCTGATTTGAATCGAAATTAATTTCAGCTTGAAAACTACAAGTTTCTCTGAACAGCAAGTTCTTAGGAACACTCCAACCGTTGTTCAAGCTGTCGACCGAACGATAAAAATCGTTCTCGTGGAGAGCGTCAGTCGGCTACCATTCGATACATTGCAATTGAGCCAGCGGTGGCGATACAATCATCAACGAACATAAATATGTTTTCCAATCGGATAATGGGCTTCGAAAACTCCTCATCGAAGTCTGGGAAAGGTGACTTACATGATTCTCCACATCGAACGGTTGTTAGTCTGGGGTACGATGTTTTGTGTATTGAGCACATCCATGGCGGCTGAGCCGGTAACGCTGGAAAACCTCGTCGCTCCCGAAGCGAATCAAAAAGACGAGCCGGTTGCTGAGTCGTTTTCAATGGAAAAAGCTATACACTTTCTCGATTCCGCAGCACTCGACTGGCAGAAGCAACGAGGCTGTATGACGTGTCATACCAACTTCGCGTTTATGTATGCACGCCCAACGGTCGATGCAGACGCACCTGCTCATAAAACCGTTCGAGCGTTTGCTGAAGATCTCGTCAATACCCGCTGGAAAGAAAGCGGACCGCGCTGGCCTGCCGAGGTCGTCGCAGCAGCAGCGGCACTGGCGTATAACGATTCGATCACGACAAACAAACTGCACGAGACCACACGGACTGCCCTTGATCGCATGTGGACGATCCAGCGAGAAGATGGCGGATTCGATTGGCTGAAGTGCAGATGGCCTCCGATGGAAAATGACGATCATTACGGTGCAACGTTGGCGGCATTGGCTGTCGGTGTCGCTCCAGAGGGCTATCTTCAGACAGAACAAGCGCAAAAAGGGATTGAAGGAATTCGCAAATACCTGAAAGCGAATCCTGCCCCGACGCTTCATCACGAATCTATGGTCTTGTGGGCCTCAGCGTACGTCGACGGTCTGCTGACAGATGATGAGCGTAAAGGGATCGTCAACAAACTATTCACCGCGCAACACGAAGATGGCGGCTGGTCAATTGCCGGAATTTACCCGTGGGAGCGGGCCGATAAGACGCCCCAGGACACCGAAACCAGTGACGGATATGGAACGGGTTTCTCTATTTTCATTCTCCGCACCGCAGGTGTTCCGGCAGATGACGCCCGTCTCGCCAAAGGGATCGTCTGGCTGAAGTCGAACCAGCGGACAAGCGGCCGCTGGTTTACTCGTTCGCTATTCAAAGACAGCAAACATTTCATCAGCCATTGCGGTACCGCCTTCGCGGTCATGGCAATTCAATCGTGTGAAGCGGAACTGACGGCGGGAAAATAGTACTCCGCCTCATGTCGAATACAATTGGCCTCCGGTCGTTGACCGGAGGCTTTTTTTGTGTTGCCTTCTCAACAACTCATCGGAAACCCCAGAATCAGCCTCATTTTGGCGAACTTTTCAATCCCACCTAAAGTCGATAAGATGATTATTGCTGATTGTCCGACCCGACTTATTTCCAGCGACAGAGACCGATATCGTCGATGGAATTGAATTTTTTTCCTACCTCATGAACACCCCCGCCGTCGTTCCCAGCACGAGCGAAGGAACGATCTACAATCGAATTTTCTGGCTGGCATACCTCGCGAACCTTTCGCTAGTGACGGGAAACGCTCTCACCTTTCGCTTTGCCGAACTCGTCGCCTACCTGGGCGGAACAGAACGGATCGCGGGGCAACTTATCAGTGCCGGCGTTGCTGCGGCGATCGGCATCCGTCTGATCCTCGGTCAGGCCCTCGACCGTTACGGCGTACGCAAACTCTGGATCTTCGGCGGCGTGCAGGTGATTTGCGGCTCATTGATTTTCATTTCCTGTCGCGACATTTCATGGCTACTCTATGCAGGACGCCTGATGTTCTCGTCGGGGATTGCCTGCGCGTTTACCTGCTCGATGGTGCACATTCAAAATCAGGTACCGATCTATCGCCGCACAGAAGTTATTGCCAGTCTCGGCAGCAGCGGTTTTTTGGGGATGGTCATCGGGTCGCAGATCGGCGACGTCATCTTTCGCTCGTCGTTACAGCCTGAAGTGCAGTTTTATTATCTATTCGGCGGCACAGCGTGTCTGGCATTTTTATACATTGGTCTTGTCACCGCGATTACGCACGGCACGAATCATATTCCCCCGCCGGAAACCCCTTCGTCGTGGAAACTGTTGACGCGTTACTGGCCCGGTTCGGTGATGTACGTTGCACTCATTATGGGGATGAATCTCACTGTCCTGACGGTGTTTCTCACGCGGTTCGCGACTCAACACGGCATCAAAGGAATCGGCACATTTTTTGCCGGCTATGCTTCATTCGCTTTTGTGATGCGAATCGTAACGCGACACATGAGCCGTACATCCGGGCGGCATAAGATGATCTTACTCGGCCTGACGGGACTCTGTACGGGGCAGTTGATGTTTCCCTTTGTCACGCAGGAGTGGCATTTTCTGTTTCCCGCCATTGCCAGTGGATTCGGTCATGCGTTGTTGTTTCCGGCAGTCGTATCACTCGGAACCGCGAGTTTTCCGCTCGCGTATCGCGGCACGGGGACCACGCTGGTGCTCGGGTTTCTCGACGTCGGTTCAGCGCTATTTGCACCAATTCTTGGCGGTATTATCGATTATTTTCATCCTCCAGGGTTCTCGCAAATGTTTCTATTTACCGCCGGTTTCACGTTGGCGGTCATTATCATCTATACGCTGACATCGGCCCGCACGCCGGACAACGAACACCAGGACTTCGCCACAGAAAATAAATCTGTCGCTCCCGAATACAAGATATCGGTGTGAAGAAATTCCCGAGCCAGAGTGAACAGGGATGTCAGACTCTTTCAATTCCTCGATTCCGGATTCATCTAGTTTCGATAGACAGGATGATTCTCGTCACCACCCGATTCGAGAAACGCGAGCAGGTTGTCGATTTCAACTTCCGAGAGCGTGTTGAGTAACCCCTGCGGCATCGGTGACGTAAGAGACGTCGCCTGGAATTCGATGTTCATTTCATCCACAAGCACGCGAACCTCGGGATGCAGTGGATTCGTGGCAATTTCGAGTTGTGTCCCGGATAGACCGACGACCTTTCCGACAATGATTTTGCCATCGAGAGTGACGATTTGCCTGTTCTGATATTTGTCGTCGATCACCTTCGAAGGAAGCACAATCGATTCGAGCAGCGCCAGCCGATTAAACCTCCGGCCGACATCCGTCAGATCGGGACCGATTTGTGTCCCTTCCGATTTCATCCGATGGCATTTGATGCACAGCGATACCTTAAATAGCTCCTTCCCTTTCTCAAAACTCACGGCTGACTTTTTCTGCGACAAATTGACACTGAGTTCTTTCATCGTCCAATCTTTGACGAACGGCCGCTGCACGGTCTCTTCTTCGGTGACTTCGTTATCAGGTGCTTCCAGCCACGACGCCCATCGTTCCCGTTCTTCTGGAGGCATCAAGGACTTTACGTCCTCGCGAATATAATTGACGTACGAGGTAATCGTCTGACCTCCTTGAAATCCATCAGCGTGACGCAGCCAGGTGAGATACACTCGGCGGGTTTTGTCATCCCAACCGATTTTGTGATTCCGCAACAGATACAGCGTCATCAGTTTTTCTTCCTGCGAGCTATAGTCGTTGAGCGTCATTGTTGCTTTTTCAGCGACGGTGGGTGATTCGAGATGGACGAGCAGTTCGCAGAGCGATCGATGCACCGATGGAATCGGTGAAGGAAAGAGTGGTTCGAGTTTTTGCAACACGTGCTCGCGTTCGGTTTCATCCGGATCTCCCATCCGCGAAAAACAAAGCGAGTAAGCACGTAAGGCGATCAATTGGACTTCCGGTTCCAGCGCCGCGATGTCGAATTCCTTCAAGCGGGAAACGATGGCTGAGCGATCCCTGGAGTTTCCACTACGGCAGAGGGCGAGCAATGCGGTGAACGCCGCCGTGGGATCGGTTTCTGCAAATGCCTTTGCTCGCCATGAACCGACCGGTTGGCGTTCGATGGCGATTCGCGCGGCATGTCGCAACCAGGCATCGTCACTGCCTAGAAAACTCCACGCCCTTTCGATGGCTTCCGGATCGACACGAGCGTGAACCCCTTCCAGTATTCGTCGCGTTTGTCGAGCATGGGCAGTTGCCGCTTCGATATCCTTGTGCATCGCATGTTCCACGGACGTATGGTCGATGGGGATGCGTCGCATGGCATCAAAGTTGGGGGGAATTTTCGACCGATTGTACTGCACGCGATACAAATTCGAATGCGTTCCTCGGCCGCCGGTGACGAAATAGAGATCGCCGTCGGGGCCGAAGTCGAGATCGGTGACGTTCAGCGGTCTCCCTTCAACGAGAATCTCGGCTCGGCCGTGATAACTGGAGCCGACCGGCGTGAGATGAATCACGAAAATCCGTCCGTAGGCCCAGTCGAGCGCGTAGAGTGCTTTCTTGTAAAGATCAGGAAACCGGCTGTGCGTGCCAAATCGCACTCCCGTGGGCGAACCTTTGCCAATGTTCAAAATCGCCGGCAGGCTGTCGGCTTGCCAGCTCGGAAACTTGCCCGTCCCCTGCCGCCAGCCGTAATCGACCCCCGAAACGACGTGATTGATGCGCGTCGGCCGATACCACGGCGCTCCGGCGTCCCACTCCATGTCCGAATCGTACGTGAACATCTCGCCGTCGGCGTTAAAGTCCAAGCCGTAGGTGTTTCGGAAGCCCCCCGCGACGAGATTCCACGCTTTTCCGTCGGCATCGGTCTGCACGATGTGCCCACCGGGAATGGTTGCTCCGGCGTTGAAGAGGTTTTTGTCCCATTCGCAGTTCATCAACCGGTCGACTTTGAAATTGAACAACGCCGAGCGGTCGCTGTTGTAATCTTCGGGCAAGAACACATCGTTGCCATGCACGAGATAAATCGCATCATCGGACCCGCGCACGACGGCATTGCGTCCGTGCCCGACGTTGCCGCCGGTCTGCCGTAATAACTTCACATCGTCGAACCGATCGTCGCCATCGGTATCGGTGAGCCGGTAAAATCCTTTTGAGTTGTTGGCGTTGGTGAAGAGTCGCCCGTCGCGCCAGAGCAATCCTCTGCATTCTTCCAGCGTATCGTTAATGACCTTGACCTGTGCGTGCTCTTGAAAATCATCGTCGGCCGAGGGGGGAAACGTCATCCTCAGAATCCCTTTCCCCTCGCGGCCGATGAGCAAGCGGCCTTTGTCGTCGAACTCCAGGCTGATCCACGAACCAAGATCGTCGTGTGACGAATAAAGCCGTTCGAGCGTAAAGTTCGGATGCACCAACGTCGCCCCGGCGTCGGCTTGTTGAGTGGCGAGTGCCTGCCGCCATTGGTCGTAATCGGCGAAATCTCCCTCCGGTTCCCCCCAAGGCGGAATGCCTTGCAGGCCGAGTGAAAACGCATTGTGCCATTGAGCGTCGTCAAAAGTGGGTGTCTGCCAGTTGGGCTCTTGTCGCATACTCGCGCGCCAACGATGATCGGTCACGAGCGTTTCGGCGATGCCATCTGCATATTTGACACGAAGGACGATTTGTATTCCCGCTGCTCCGCCGTGGTCGGTCGACTCGACTGCCAGCAGATGCCCACCGCTGTCAAGCATTTCCGTGACGTCGATCCACTCACGGCGGTGGTCGTTCTTCACCTCACCGATCGGTTTGCCGTCGAGGTAGACCGTCATGGCCTCATCGACCAACCCTGACATCTCAGCCGATTCGATCTGCGGCCCGACGAAAAATTCGCGGCGAAAGTACGCCGTCCCAGGAGCAGCATGTTCCTTAACCCAGATCCATTCCGGCACCGGTCCCGGGGCTGCCGTTAAGATGTCCGAATGCATTATCCCGATGATTGAAAGCCAACCGGCAAGCAAGACATTCTTCATCGAAAGCTCGATTTCCTGGTAATACTACGGCTCGGTTTCGACAACGTTACATGTCGTTTAATTCATCTCGTTTCAATTTCGCCATGGCCAGCAGGCTGGTGAGATCTTCGACACGGCCTCGTTCAATGGCGCGGCGAAATTCGCCAAGATGAGATTCGAAGCGTTTCAAACTTTCAAGCAGGCAGTCGGAGTTGTCGAGTAGAATGTCGGTCCAGATCGAAGGGTCGCCAGAAGCAACGCGCGTAGTATCGCGAAAACCGGTAGCCGCCCAGTCACGGTTCGAGGCGTTCAAACTCATGGCAAGCGTCGACGCAATAAGATGCGGGAGATGGCTGATATCGGAGGCGATATGATCGTGCGTTTCGGCGGAAAGCAATTTAACCTTTGCACCGGCGGCTTCCCAGAATGAGGATAATCGTTGAGTCTGTTCTCCGACGTCGCCGCTGTTTGGATCGGGTGTGATCACGCATAACTTTCCGCGGAACAACTTTGCATTGGCATGTTCAAATCCCTGTTTTTCAGAGCCCGCAAGCGGATGCGATCCGATAAACGTCACCCCATCGGGGAGCTGACCGGAAACCGCGCGACAGAGCGGCGCTTTGACGCTGCCGACGTCGGTAATCAAAGTCCCCGGTCGACAATGCTCAGCCGCGTTGAGCACTCCTTTGGCAATTTTTTGCACGGGTGTACAAAAAACGATGATATTTGCTTGCCCCGCAACGGTCGCAACGTCGGTTGCGTAATCGTCGATCAGACCTTTGGATTGAGCCACCTGTAAACGTTCAGCTATGCGACCTACACCGATGAGTTTCGCAACCCGCCCCGAACGTCGCAGTGCCAAAGCAAGCGATCCGCCGAGAAGTCCGACGCCGACGATCACAACATTACCGAACGAAGATGTTAGATCTGATCTGGTCATAATCGACAATTGTAAGCCGTGTGAACATCAATTTCCAGAAGCAATACGGGCATTGGACAGTCTCAAACGCCGTCGCTACACTGAGCGTTTTGACTGAGAGACCAGTTTATACCGTAAAAGGGTGTTTTGAATATGTCGGGAATGCTTGCGATGATCGAATTCATGGGGCAGACGCTCGACACCTCAGATTTCGCTGTAATCGGTTTACTGATTCTACTGGAAGGAGTGTTGTCGATCGACAATGCTCTCGTATTGGGACTGTTGGCAAAACGACTGCCAAAACATCAGCAAAAGCGCGCACTGACGTATGGACTCGTCGGGGCGTTTGCATTCCGTATTATTGCGATCGGAACGGCGAGTTTTTTATTGCGATGGCGTATCGTCAAATTGATTGGCGGTGGTTACCTCATTTACGTCGCCGTCAAACATTTCTTCTTCGAATCGCAGGAAGAAGTCGAAGAGGAGATGGTCGCCGATGAAGAAGGGCGTCCCAGCCTGCTGAATCGAGAGACGCATCAGCCGCTCACCGCCGAACAAGAAAAAATCGAAATTGAAGAACGTGCACCGTTTGTTGAGGTTGCCGAGAAAGCAATGCCCGAGATCGGCAAGGCGAAGTTCTGGCCGACCGTGGTTGTTATCGAACTCACCGACATCGCCTTTGCCGTCGATTCTATTCTTGCAGCAATCGCGTTAGTCGGATCGCCGCCACCGGGGCATCCTGCGGATGCGTTTCATCCAAAGTTGTGGGTCGTGATCACCGGCGGAATTCTTGGCGTAATTTTGATGCGATTTGCCGCCGTCGTGTTTATCCGGTTGCTGGAGAAATTCCCACGGTTCGAAGTCTCTGCGTATCTGCTGGTCACTGTCATCGGTTTGAAACTCGTTGCCGACTGGGGATTCAACACACCCGAACATCCTCACACCGTCGATTTCCACGACTGGAAACACCCGGCATTCTGGACGTTCTGGATTGGGATGATCGTCTGCTTCGGCGTCGGGTTCATCCCGAAAAAGGGGAAGAAGATCGAACTGATGGAGCACTGATGAGGTGAATGACGAAATCAGAATGTCGAATCAATGACGAAGCACGAATGACCAAATATCGAAATGGTTATCTCATTACTCGTTGTCATTCGGATTTTGTCATTCCTCCTTTCAATGAGCCGTTCCGCTGCTGCGTGAAGACATCCGCAATCACATCTTCCAGCGGGCGTTCCTGCACCCCGACATCTTCGATTTCGTAACAGCTCAGCAAACTCGATAGAATCGCTGGAATCTGTTGACGCGGAACTTCCAGTTTCACTCGCGGCGGAACCGCTTCGATCACCCGTCCATATCGCGATAAGTCATTGGGAATGGTCGACTGTGAAAATTGCAGGTGAATCAATTTGTGCTGACTGAACCGATCGACAATTTCGGCGAGTGGTCCGTCATGATGAATGATTCCTTCGTTAATGATAACCGCTCTCTTACACAGCGCTTCGACATCCTTCATATAATGACTCGTGAGAATGACCGTGACTTGCTGTTCGGCCTGATACTGTTTCAGAAATTCCTGCACAGTACGCTGTGAAACGACGTCGAGTCCGATGGTCGGTTCATCCAGCAGCAAGATTTCAGGCTGATGAAGCAACGAGGCAATGAGCTCCATCCGCATCCGCTCGCCCAGCGATAGTTCGCGTACCGGCTGATCGATGACATGCCTCACTTCCAACAGGCTCGTGAGTGCGTCCATCCTCTGTAGGAATTCATCCTCCGGAATGCGGTAAATCTGTTGATGCAACCGGAATGATTCTTGTGCGGGGAGATCCCACCAGAGCTGGTTTTTTTGCCCCATCACCAGCGAGAACCGACGGCGATACGCGACCTCTCGCTTCCAGGGGACATACCCAAGTACGGTCGCCTCTCCCGAAGTCGGATGAATGAGTCCCGAAAGAAGTTTAAGCGTCGTCGTTTTCCCCGCACCGTTCGGGCCGAGGAACGCAACCATCTCGCCGGTTTCGATCTCGAAACTGACATCGCGTACCGCTTCGACGACGCGATACTCGCGACGAAACAAGCCCCGCCATGAGGCAAGCAGTCCTTCGCGCTTTTTGTAAACTCGGTAGGTTTTCGTCAGATTCTCAACATGGATCGCTGTCATGGCGATATGTTAGACAACCGGTAAGAAACTTGCGAGTATATGCGAAGGGAAGAACTCGCCCTGCCCGCTATCGAGTCATTTCGGCGTCACATTTTGTTCGGTTGGCGGTCGCGGAGTTGAAGAACGGCGAGGAAATCCAGAACGAGGCGAACGGCCGCGTGAAGATTCGCTTTCACTGCCAGATTCGTCTGTCAATTCCGTTTTCTCTTCAGGATTTGAAGCATTCGGCGGAAGCGGATCGGGACGTTCGGCCGTTTGTGTTGGCCGTTGATGAGAAAAAAACGACGATTGCTGGATCGGTCGTTGTGGCCCATGGCCGCGTCCTTTGCCGTGCATTCGCCACAACCAGATTTTCTCGTTTTGAAGTCGAATCATTTCGTCCTTGCTGAGCGTATGCTTGACATTATCGTCCGACAGTTTTGCTTCGATTTCATCGAGTTTTTCAGCCGACGGCAATTTTCCAAATTGTCGAACGTACTTTTCTTCAATGTCGTCATCGGAAAGATCTCCGGCGAGTTGTTCGATCGCCTGCGTAGCCGCTTCGGACTTGGCTTCTTCCACTTTCAGATTATCCATCACTCCGGCCAATTGAGTATTGATCCCGAGCTTTTCTATCTTTTCGAACGCGGCCATACCGATCGAGGCGAGCGCCGTGATAATCGAAACCGTCGTGACGACTACACCTTTGGCGGCACCGAACAATGTCTGGTTGCTGCTGCACAAGGGACAAACGCGTGCCCGTGCATGAATTTCGGCATAACAGAACTTACACGATTTCATCTTGCTGTCATCGGAATAATTGATTTGATATTTCGATCGCAACGTTCGCCTCCTGCGTTCTGGCGCCTGTCGAGAGAGACAATTGGGGCGGAATGATACGACGAATCGGCGATTTGACGAAAGGCCAAAATTCTTGGTGCATTCTCGTTCTGTGGTTCAACTTGGAGATACCGGTTTTCAACGCTTCGCTGTACCGATCATTCCGGGGACTCATCCCAATATTTCTGCAATAGGTCGCTGTGGTTCAACGCCCGTAAGTCGTTGATCGAGTCCTTGAAATTTGTATGAGAACCGTTCGTGGTCGATTCCCATGCAGTGCAGGATCGTGGCATTGAGGTCGTTGATGTGGCAGGGATCTTTGGCGACGTTGTAACTGAAATCGTCGGTCTCGCCGTACGTTACGCCCCCTTTGATTCCGCCTCCGGCGAGCCACATGCAGAAGTTTCGCGGGTGATGATCGCGGCCGTAGTTCGATTTCGTCAATGTCCCTTGCGAATAGACCGTGCGGCCGAATTCTCCGCCCCAGGCGACAATCGTCGAATCGAGCAGCCCCCGTTGTTTCAAGTCGGCGAGCAGCGCCGCCGCAGGTTGATCGGTGTCGTAACATTGCGAGGCGATGTCTTTCGGCAAACTGCCATGCTGATCCCAACCGCGATGCAGAATCTGCACGACGCGGACGCCTCGTTCGATCATCCGCCGTGCGAGCAATGCGCTTGCGGCAAACGTGCCGGGTTTTTGCACTTCGGGTCCGTACAGATCGAGCGTCTCTTTGGTTTCAGTCGAGAGATCGACGAGATCGGGGACGCTCGATTGCATGCGGAACGCCATCTCATACTGGGCGATGCGGGTTTGAATCTCGGGATCGCCGAACTCAGCAAATCGTTTTTGATTGAGTTGTGCCAGAGCATCGAGCATGACGCGCCGATCGCCGGTTTCGACCCCCGCCGGATTCTGCACGTACAGCACCGGATCCCCGATACTTCGCAGCGCAACGCCATTGTAACTCGATGGCAAAAAGCCGCTGGACCACATGCGTGTGAAGAGCGCTTGTGCCGCCGCGCCGGACGACCAGATCGGCGTGAGTACGACGAATGACGGCAGGTCGTTACTTTCGCTGCCGAGTCCGTACGAGAGCCACGAACCGAGGCTCGGCTTGCCGGGGACTTCGCTTCCCGTCATCACGAACGTGCAGGCGGGATCGTGATTAATCGCGTTGGTGTGCACGGTTTTTATCACTGCGAGATCATCGACATGTTTTGCCGTATGCGGCAGCAAACTGCTGACGAATGTTCCGCATTCGCCGTGCGGTCGAAACTCGAACATCGACGGCGCGACCGGAAGCCGCGCCTGGCCGCTCGTCATCGTGGTGATGCGTTGGCCATCTCGAACGCTGTCGGGGAGATCGGTGTCAAAGTATTTTCGCAGAACGGGCTTATAATCCCACAAGTCGATCTGCGACGGTCCGCCGTTCATGTGCAGATAAATTAACGACTTTGCCTTCGGTGCGAAGTGCGGAAATCCGCCTAACGGGGGATGCATCTGTGACGGCTTAGCAGCCGCGAGCGAATCCATCATCGGCGATGCCATCATCGATGCGAGTGCGACTCCGCCAAGACGTAATCCCGTCTGACCAAAAAACTGGCGCCGGGTATTCAAGAGATTATATTCATGCAGAGGATTCATCGCAGAGTCCATTTCGTGAATTTCGAGTGCGGCCTTAATTTCGCGTCACCGTTTCATCCAAATTCAAAATCAAATTGGCGATCAATGTATATGCCGCGAGTTCGGTTGGGTCCAAGTCTGCGTTCGGAATCGACTCACCCACCGATACGACTTTCTTCGCAGCGGCGATATCGTTCTTGTAGCGAGCGAGATACTGGTCGAAGGTTCTTGAAACGATGTCGAGTTCGTCGACTCCCGGTTCGCGCGACAGTGCCGTTATAAATGCAAAGGAGATGCGTTCGGCAGGCGTTGCTCCCCCTTCGGTCATGATCCGTTCGGCGAAGGCCCTTGCCGCTTCAAAGTGCTGCGTGTCGTTCATCAGTTGCAGCGCCTGTAGCGGCGTGTTACTGCGCTCGCGGCGCGAACAGAACTGCTCGCGGTTCGGGGCGTCGAAGTTACTCATAAATGGCGGCGGGGCCGTCCGTTTGAGGAACGTGTATATGCTGCGGCGATACAAATCGTCGCCGTGATCTTGCAAGTAATACCGTGTGTTACTGTCGCTGTAGCCGACCGGTTCCCAGATATTCGGCGGCTGGTAACTGTTGACGCCTCGGCCTCCCATTTCGAGATTGATAAGTCCGCCGACGTACAACGCATTATCGCGAATCTGCTCGGCGTCGAGTCGAAATCGCGGCCCGCGGGCGTACAATCGGTTCTCTGGATCGCGTTCCAGCAACTCGGGCGTCAATTGCGACTCTTGCCGAAACGCCGCTGAGGTGACGAGCATCCGCACAAAAGCCTTCGTGTCCCAACCGCTTTCGCGATAATGCACCGCCAGCCAGTCGAGTAGTTCGGGATGGCTCGGCACATCGCCGCGCGTACCGAAGTCGTCGCTGGTCTTGACGAGCCCGATGCCGAAGAACTGCTGCCAGTAGCGGTTCACCGTCACGCGAGCCGTCAGCGGATGTTCCGGCGAAAGGAGCCAATGGGCGAGGTCAAGCCGCGTCGCCCGTTTGTCGGGTTCGGCTTTTTGCAGTGCCGGAAAGATCGCAGGGACCGCCGGTTCGACCTGTTCATCGGGTTTGTCGTACTGGCCGCGAAGCATGACAAAAGCATCGCGAGGTTCTTCGAGTTCCTTGAAAATAAATGTTCCGGGAATTGATTCCTCAAGCGTCGTTCTCGCAGCACGGGCGGCGATGTAGGCATTTAATCGCCGGCCTAGGTCAGAATCGTTCGCCGGGCGATAAATCGTTGTGAGATAGAACTGCAACAGTTGCCGGCGCTGCTCGTCGGTCGTGTTCTCGTCGAGTCCCGTCTTAAGCAGCTCGCTCAATTCTTTGGCGGTGCCGGCCGTGTCTTTGTCCTTACGCGATTGCGTCCACGCGGTGAACGACGTTCGGGGATCGATTTTCGGATCGACCTCCCCAGTGATCGTCAATGCGTCCCACCACACCTTGCCGCCGAATTGAGCCAGCGTGATACCGGTCACCATCTCCCCTGCTCCGAGTCCGAGTTTGTCAGCGGAGATCTCCAGTCGCATCCACTGGCCGGGGATCGGAATGTCGCCGATGCGATCGCCATCGGCGTCGGCAGTCCAGACAAATCGTTTGTTGTTTTTGTCTGTTGTGATTTCCAGCCGCAACGACAGCGGGACTGAACCGGTATCGACAAAGACCGAGGCCGACACCGTTGCATTTTCGGGGATAATCCAGGGGACAACAGGACTGTTAAACTTGTCGTGATAATTGTTCGCACTCGCTTGTCGCAGCGATCGTTTTCCCAGCGCCGGTTCGATAACCGTTTCCGGGCTCCAGATCGACTTGTTCCGCGATGAACAACTCACCGCCGAATCTTGCGGAAAAAGATCATCGAGCCAGACATCGGTGATGGCTATTTTAGCTGCGGACGACTCATCGGTCGCTGTCGCCGGGTCTTGATAATTCGCCTCGTTCACTCCTTCGTCGAACACCCGCTTCGCTTCGGTCTCCTGTGAAGCGAGTGCGGCAATCGTGGCTTTCTGCTCGGGGCTCGCCACTTTGAAAAATGGATCGGTGTAATTGATGTTCTTATCCATCGCAGGGTCGGCGGCGGAGTAGAAGAACGAATACATCGAATAGAATTCTTTCGTCGTCAGCGGATCGAACTTGTGATCGTGACAGACCGCACACCCGCCGGTCAGACCCATCCAGATTTGAATCGCCGTGCTCGTCCGGTCGACGGCGTAGCGATACAGAAACTCTTTATCGATCGAACCTCCTTCGCTCGTCGTCACATTGCAGCGGTTGAAGCCGGTGGCGACCAGTTGATCGTTCGTCGGCTCGGGCAACAAATCGCCGGCCAGTTGCTCGATGGTGAATTCATCAAACGGCAAATTTTCATTGAACGCCTTAATCACCCAGTCGCGATAGGCCCACATCGTTCGTTCGTTGTCGAGATGCAGACCGTGAGTGTCGGCATAGCGGGCCACGTCGAGCCAATGCCGGGCCATCTCTTCACCGTACCGCGGCGAGGCGAGATAACGGTCGACCATATGTTCGTACGCTTCGGGTGAAGTATCCGCCAGATACTCGGCGACCTCACTCGGGGTCGGCGGTAAACCGGTCAAGGCAAATGAGACCCGGCGGATCAGCGTCGATCGATCGGCCTGTGGTCGCGGTGCGAGCCCTTCATGGTCCAGCCGCGCAAGCAAGAATCGATCGATCGGATTCTTCGACCACTCGGCGCGAGCAACGTTTGGTATGTCCGACAGCGTCGGCGTCTCGAATGCCCAATGCTTTTGGTAACCTGCCCCCTGCTCGATCCACTGGCGGATCGTCGCTTTCTCTCCCTCCGTCAGCGTCTTTTTCGAATCGGGGGGAGGCATCACGATGTCGGCGTCGGTCGAAATGATTCGCTGCCAGACGAGGCTGTTTTCGGGATTGCCGGGTTTGATTGCAAAACGTCCCTCGCGTTC
>JAQCEJ010000172.1 GCA_027618475.1 Planctomycetota bacterium
CTCTGGACTTCGAGTATTTCAGGACCATTTGAACGACTTTTCGGTCGCCAACCGGGTTATGAAACCAGTTCTAATCTATTTTAGCGCCGCGACGAGCGCATCAATCTCTTGCCGTGTTCGCTTTTCGGTGACGGCGACGATCACCCCGTTTTTGTCTGCCGAACCGTCGAATTGTTCGCAGGTGGGACCGAGATCGAACCCTGCTGCGCGGGCTTTGTCGCAGAAGCGTCGCGCTCCCTGCTCGACTTTCAAGGTGAATTCCTTAAAGAACGGTCGGTCATACTGCAGCGTCACGCCGGGTAACGAACACAACTGTTCCGCCGCATAATGTGCCTTACGAACGCACAACTCGGCCACTTCTTTCATTCCCTGCGGTCCCATCAGCGACATAAACGCCGTCGCGCGAATCGCCATCAACCCCTGATTCGTACAAATGTTGCTGGTCGCTTTCGCCCGGCGGATGTGCTGTTCTCGCGCCTGCAAATTAAGCACAAAACATTGTCGACCTTCTTTATCGACGGTCTGACCGATCAATCGGCCGGGCATTTTGCGAACGTATTCGTCGCGGCAGGAAAGCAGTCCGAGATAAGGCCCCCCGTATTGCAGCGGAATTCCCAGTCCTTGCCCCTCAGCGACGGCGATGTCGGCCCCGTAATCCCCCGGACGTTTCAACAAGCCCACACTGATCGGATCGTAAGAGACTACGGCAAGTGCCCCGATGCGGCGGCAGAGTGGAATGATTTCTTCGGGCGATTCGAGACAACCAAAAAAATTCGGATGTTGAATGACCAGGCACGCTGTCTTTTCGTTGAGAGCCGCCTCGACGCTTGGCACGTCGGCAGTTCCGTTCGGCGTTTCGATAACGACGAGTTCGGTTCCCAGCGGCGTCAGATACGTTTCGAGAATCTGCCGATATTCGGGGTGCAGAGACCCGAGAATCGCCACTCGTTCGTGCCGATTGGTGACACGCATCGCCATCAATACGGCTTCGGTGACCGAACTCCCTCCTTCGTACAGACTGGCGTTTGAAACGTCCATTCCCGAGAGCTGACAGACTAGCGATTGAAACTCGAAAAACGTCTGCAAACTCCCCTGGCTCGCCTCCGCCTGATATGGCGTGTAAGCGGTGTAAAACTCGGACCGAGAAGCGACGGCATCGACGGCGGCGGGGATGAAATGATCGTAGGCCCCCCCCCCTTGAAAGCAACAGCGCGTCGACACACCGCTGCTGCGCGATGCCAGCGTTTTCATCCACGTTTCGAGTTCGAGTTCTGACATCTCCGCCGGAAGTTCGAGCGGGCGATTCAACCGCAGACTCGCAGGAATATCATCGAACAGTTCGTCGACGCTCTTGACTCCGATCTCAGCCAGCATTGCCCGCTGATCTTCCGGAGTGTTAAACAAATAAGCCACGTTGTTCTCGCTTTGACACGTTGATGGGGGCTGAATAATTCGAACGGATCAACCGCACGAATCAATGGGACTCTGCTTCGCAATGCGCTTCGTAGGCTTGGGGATGGAGCAGTTCTCCCAACTTGGAATCGTCGGTGACTTTGATCTTGATCATCCAGCCCTTGCCAAACGGATCGCTCGAAAGCAGCGCGAGATCGTCGACCAGCGCGTCGTTGACGGCAATGACCTCTCCGCTGAGCGGGGCGTACAAATCGCTGACGGCTTTAACGCTCTCGACCTCTCCGAACGTCTCGCCCCCCTTCACCTGGCGTCCAACCGCCGGCAAGTCGATATAAACGAGGTCTGTCAATTGTTTGACGGCGAATTCGGAGATACCGACCACCGCCTCGTTTCCTTCCAAGCGGATCCATTCGTGCGTCGGCCGATATTTTAAGTCAGATTGATTCATTTCCGTCCGGTCCTTTTCCTGATCCGTTTGCGATAACGAGCCCTCAACCCGTGATACGTCCAATCGTACTACGGCGTGGTGATGGTCTTCCGAGTTGTGAAAGTCGACTTCATCGATCGTCGGTTCCGCATCGACATCAGGAATGCGGTATTGTTGTGGGAGGCAACTGACCAAACGAGTTGTCAATTGTACCCACTCGGCCAGATCGGCTGTCGACGATCGGTTCGGCAATTCATGACCGACAATTCAGACGATAACGATTCGACGCGACGTTGTGAAGGTTCCCACGCGCGGAGGGCCAATTCGACCGCGAGATTCTCGTCGGTCAGGGTCGCACGCACCGACCGATGGCTCCGTGCAGTTTCATAACCCTCTGGAATTCGAGTATTCCAGGACCATCTGAACGTCTTTTCGGTCGCCAACCGGGTTATGTAACCAGTTCTAGGAGATTACCGGTAACCCCGTCGATGTCGGCCTCTTTTCGGCGGTCGATGAAGAGAACTTCGCTTCATCGAGTTGCTCGGGGGCCATCACATAGCTGTCGCTGTCGATCCCCCAGCGAATTCGCTTGCCGGTATGCACGTCGTACATTGGCAGGCAGCGGACTGTCGGCCCGGCATGACGCTCGATCTTACCAAATGCGGTTGAGAGAACGTACGGAATCCCTTTGAGAATCGACATCGGGATCATCGACCCTCCCATGATCTGCCAGCGAAACAACCGGCGATTGTGAACCCTCTTTTGATCCCGAAGCAGCGTTTGAACAAAGTGCAACGGATTGTAAAACGCAAGATACGCGGCCCAAAGCTGCAACTGACGCAGCCATACCTGTTTGCGTGAAGCAATCACATGATTCCCATCGTAATAGGCTTCGGGAATCGGCCGGCCGGAGATTTTTGAAATCACGGCTCCGGAATCGAACATCGTCTCGAAGTTTTTGGCCCCATGCGAGGGGGTGATATAGGTGGTCTGATAGCCGACCGCTCCCATTTTGTATAATTCGCGGGCTTGATTGATGACGCCTAATCTCTTCGGTTCGCGCGAGAAGAGCGGTTGATCGTCATGATGAATCATCATCGCGAACCCCTCCATCTCGTTCTGCTGCAATTCGCGAAACAGATCTTCGGTCTTGTTGAGCGACTGCCCTTTATTGATCAGCTGAGCGTTCAAGTCTTCGATGCCGAAGTAGATTGTTTTCAGGCCTGCCTTCCGTGCCAGCGGCAGCAAATCGCGATTCTTGTACACATCGAATTCCGTCGCCTCGGTGAGAAAGTGTATCGCCTCGCCGAACGGTTTGCCGTTGACCGTACCATTCGCCATGCCGGTGAGAATCTCTTCGACGCTGCCGCGGTCATTGAAGAAATTGTCATCGGTGCCGAAGAAATAGCGGTAGTTGAGTTCCTCGCCAAGTTGGCGGATTTCATCGACAATACGCCCAGGGCTTTTATAACGCCATGTCCGCTGCTGATACGCAGGGATCGGGCAGAAATCGCAGTGAAAACGGCAACCGTGCGTCGTGACCAGCGTCGCCACCATCGCCTTCTTGCGAACTTGCTGCGGAGTCAACGGTCGAGCGGACAACGTCCGCCGCCGATGAGCCGGTTCGATACGACTGAAGCCCGCTAAAGGCATCGGCAGGCTGTCGAGATCTTTCACGAGACGCTGCACGCCGGTGTTGAGCAGGTAGGGAAAGTCCGCCTGACTTTCCGGAGCGCGATACACCAGGCCGGGGATCGCATTCAGCGATCCCTTCTCACGCGCCCGTTCGAAACCGGCGAGAGGCGTTTCGTTCGCTGACGTGTTCTCGGCGAGCGTGTGAAGAAAATCGAGCAAAACGTATTCTTCACCGGTGACGGCGAGATCGATTCCTTTTCCGACCTGTTCTTCGGAGATCGCAAAACCATCTTCGGGTTCGTAAATCGCCTTGGGACCGCCGAGCACAATCAGCGGACGATTCTCCCCCAGCTGATGAGCGTCTTTGATGAGCTGATACGCGGCCTCCGCATGAATCGCCATGCTGGAAATCAGCAGAATGTCGATGGGATGCCCCCCCTGCACTGCTGCCGACGGGCGAAATCGGGGGGTCCACTGTTGCAGAACGGTGCGGGTGTTTTGGAAGCCGCATTCCAGCAGACTCGCCGTGATCGAGCGTACGCCGCACGGCACAACTTTGCGATCGATGAAGCGAAAGGGCATCACGCTCGTCCGCCCATCGA
Source organism: Planctomycetota bacterium (assembly GCA_027618475.1). Lineage (GTDB taxonomy): Bacteria > Planctomycetota > Planctomycetia > Planctomycetales > Planctomycetaceae > JAQCEJ01. The sequence goes on from JAQCEJ010000172.1 coordinate 4,078, forward strand.
ACGCCGAAGCGACGACGATCGACCATTCGTGAGCCGATTGCTTGTTTTTTAGCGCGTCGACGAGTGCACTGTAGCCGCCGATCGGTACATAGACGTCGTCGGGGGCGCGGCGAGGAAGTTCCATGGGGCTTATCTTCCCAGGTCGTGTTTGATTGGTTTCGCACGTCCCTGAGTCATTGGAGGGCGTCTGCTTCGGTTCGATTCAACCTATTCTCAATCAGCATGGAAGTTAAGATCGGCAATCCATGCGTCAATGCGTAATGGCATATTATATGCCAGTCGAGGAGACCGAAAAACAGGTAGATTCCGTCGATGGGGCAAAATGTAGGCCGGCAAATGCTGAAATCCGAACGAATTAGTAGTCGTTCATCAAAAAGCGAGCCGCGCCACCACCGTTATTCAGGCAGTGGTTTCCCTTTGGTTTCAGGGAGGAAGGGAAGTACGACCAACCCCAGCAAGAACACACTGCACATGGTCACACCCGCATAACGCAGCGGTAATGACGGGTCGATCGTCGCATAGCTTCCGTAGACTTTGCTCGCCAGCATCCCCAATCCATATGGTCCGACCGCGGCGACAAATCGACCGACGTTATAGCAGAACGATGTTCCCGTACTGCGCAAATGTGTCGGGAAGAGTTCGGGGAAGTAAATCGCATATCCACCGAACAATGCCAACTGACAGAAGCCCATAATCGGAACCATCCAGAACATTTGCGAAAATGATTCGAGGAACCAGAAAACCGATACGGTGGAAACCAATGCTGCGGTGAATGCGACGGCAAACGCCGGTTTGCGTCCTGTAAAGTGCGTGATATACGCGAATGCATAAATCCCGAAGAACGCCCCGATGTTGATCATCAGCGAGGCCATCCCCTTCCAGAACGTGACGTTGCCGGAAACTTCTTCGGGTGCCAAACCCTGTTTTTCGAACGATTCTTTCAACACGATGCCGAACAGGTCGAAGGTGAAGAAACCGACGCCCCACAACCCAACCACACCAGCGAATGCCAGCAACATCCCGAAGATCGCATGCTTCCTCCATGTCGGATGACTAAAGAGTTCTGCATACGAGCCTGCCCGTTTTTTGGTCTCCCCTTCCGCCGCGACTTTTTGCCAGCGCTCCGGTTCCTTCAAGCTCCTGCGGATCACAACCGCCAGCAAGGCGGGGAGAATACCGACGATAAACATCAGCCGCCACGCTTTCACAGCGACGCCGGCGACAACCCAGGAGGTGAAGATCCCCTCCTGTTCCAGCTTGCCCAGCCCCATGCTGATGAACGCAGCCGAGATATTGCCGATCGCCGATAACGCCTGTAATAAACCAAGAGCGAATGGCCGCGCGCGATCAGGCATCACTTCAGCCACCAGTGAAACACCGACAGCAAATTCACCACCGACCCCCAGTCCGGTGAGAAATCGGTAAAAGGCAAAGTCCCAGAATCCGACGGACAAGGCACTCAATCCGGTAAACAACGAATAGGCCAGAATGGTGAGCACCATCGTTTTCGCCCGACCGATACGATCTCCCAGCGCACCGAATGCCAACCCCCCGCTGGCCCAGCCGATCAGAAAAATAGCCGTCACCAGGCCGCTTTTCTCGCTGACCATCGTGATATCGGGTTTGACCCCGTCGACCGTCATCAGTTCGGTAAGTGCCGGCACGCGGGCCAGCACGAACAACTGCTGATCCATCGTATCGAACAACCACCCTAAGGCTGCCACGATCAGCACGTACCAGTGATACCGCGTCAATTCCTTGTACCACGGCCCTGAAAACGAATCGGACGACGAACTACCGCTATCAATCGGATCTAAGCCATGCATCTCGGTCTATACCCTTCTGACTGAGGGATGGAAAATTTTCGTGTCGGAGAATTTCGCAAATCGGCGGATCGAAACGTGACGTGACGACAAAAAACTTCGCTGCAACTTTACGATTCTCGTTCCCGGTCTGATGTCGACTCCGCCAAGATCGTTTACCATACCGGACTATGCCCCGAAACGCCAACGAACACGACGACTTTTGGCCGAAACCATCGTAAATCTGAATGACCGCACCACGGAGACCTCCCACCTTGTTTGATCTTGTCCTCCAGCAGGGAACCGTCATCGACGGCACAAAAAAAGCCCGCTTTCAAGCCGACGTCGTCATCACTGGCGACCGCATCACCGCCGTCGGCGACCTTCGCGAGGCGCAGGCGAAAGTCAAAAAGAAGATCGCCGGCAAAATCATCGCCCCTGGCTTTATCGATGTCCACAACCACACCGACGGCTGGCTCATCAAAGAACCGCTGTTATCGGTGAAAACGTCGCAGGGCTTCACGACCGAAGTCATCATGTCCGACGGCATCTCGTATGCCCCTGTCAGCCCGCTCACTGCGCCGCACTGGATGTTCTACCTCCGCGCCCTCAACGGCCTGCGGATGGACGAATACGAAGGCTGGACGTCGATCGCCGACTACATGCAACACATGGACGGTTACTCGCTACAGAACGCCATTGCGCAAGTTCCCTATGCCAATGTGCGAACGCTCTGCTGCGGCTTCGGCCCGAAAAAAGTCAACGACCTGCACCGTCGCATCATCGTCAACGAAGTCCGCCGCAGCATGGAAGAGGGAGCCTGCGCCCTTTCGACCGGCCTCGATTACATCGCCCAATGCCATTGCACGACCGACGACCTTGTCGACGCCTGCGTGCCGGTCGCCGAGTTCGGCGGGCTGTATGTGACGCACATCCGCTATAAACTCGGCATGTTGGAAGGAATCAAAGAAGCCGTCGAAATCGGCAAGCGAACCGGCGTGAAAGTTCACATCTCGCACCTCAAGGAAGAAGACCCCGGCCACGTCGACGAACTGCTCGGCTACATCGACAACGTCGCCCGCAAAGAGGTCGACTTTTCGTTCGACGCTTATCCGTATCAACCTGGCTCGACGATGCTGTCGTATCTGTTGCCCTACGAATGTTTCGACGACGGCCCGCTCGCCGTCGCTTCGAAATTGCACGACCCCGAAATTCGTTATCTGTTCCGCAAGACGCTTGAAACCTATCCGCTCGATCTCGACCACATTCATATTGCCTGGGTGCAGGGAAAAGAGAACTCGATTCATCAGGGCAAAACGCTCGCACAGTTCGTCGAAGAGCGCGGCCTTCCCGCCGAAGAGGCGTTGCTCGAACTGTTAATCGAAGAACGCCTGGGCGTGCTGCTCGTCTTCGACCAGGGGGACGACAAGTGGATTCACCCGATCCTGCAGCACGATCTGATGATGATCGGCTCCGACGGCATCTATTTCCCCGAGAGCGTCGTTCACCCGCGTGTCGCAGGGACAGCGACCCGCTTCATCGGCCCGCTCGTTCGCGATAACAAATTGTTCTCGCTCGAAGAGGCGATCTACAAAATGACGAGCTACCCCGCCGCACGCTTCGGCCTGAAGAATCGGGGAGTTCTGAAAGAAGGTAATTACGCCGACCTCGTCATCTTCGACGCCGAGAGCGTCACCGACAACGCGACGATGCAAGATTCGCTGCGCCCGTCAACCGGCATCGACCACGTTTTCGTCAACGGCGTACCGGTCGTGACAGAGGGAACGCCGATCCAAGAAATGCACACCCCACGCCCCGGACGATGGCTGAAGTTCAATCGAGAATGAGAGGGGCGAGGGGTTGGGGGTTAGGGGTTGGGGATTAGGG
>JAQCEJ010000044.1 GCA_027618475.1 Planctomycetota bacterium
GAGGCGGCGGTTTCCCAAATTGTCGATATCGTCGACATAGGCGGTCGAATCGCTGGCCCGCAACCGAAGCAGATAACGGATCGCGTTGACAAAGTCTTCGGGGCGCAACGTCATTTCGGCATCGGGAACGTCCTGATTGAACTTGCGGTTGATGCGAAATCGTCCCACACGACCGAGACGGTAACGGTTCACATCGAAGAATTTCTCGCGGAACAAATCCATCGCCTTTTCGAGTTGCGGCGGATTTCCCGGACGTAGACGCTGATAAATCTTCAACAACGCTTCTTCATGCGTGTTAGTGGCGTCTTTCCGCAAGCTGTTCAGGATAAGCTGATCATCGAGGTGCTCGAGTACGTCGACGGTTTTAAACCCGGCATCGACGATCTGCTGAGCGGCGGCGGCATTGATCGTCTGGCCGCAAAGCAGGATGATTTCGCCAACTCGCTCGTGCTTCGCCGGGTAGATCAGATCGTCCGACGTGATTTTATTGACGAGGTCGGCCCCCATGTCCGACTTATTAACCTTCATCGTCTTGGGCTGGTAGAATGTGCGGACCAAAGTCGAGTTCGACGAGAAATCGGCGTTCATTGCGCGGAGCAACGTCATCGCGGAGAATTTTCCGCTCTGATCGATTCGAACCAGAAGTTCGTCGTTCTTATTGATAACAAGTTCGATCCAACTTCCCCGTTCGGGAATAATTCGGCAGGAATAACTTTTCTTCTCGCCTGGTTCCGAACTCAGGACAAAATCGACACCGGGAGAACGGTGCAACTGACTGACGACGACGCGTTCGGCACCATTGATAATAAATTCGCCACCCCCCAGCATAATCGGAATATCACCGAGGTAGACTTCCTCTTCGATCGGTTGCTCTTTGACCAACCGCAGCCAGATACGGAAGGGCCGGCCGTAGGTCAGGCGAAGCTGGCGGCACTCGGTTGCCGTGTAACGAGGTTTTCCGAGTTCATAGCGAAGGTATTCGAGTTTGTACTGCCCATCGTACGATTCGACGGGAAAAATTTCCCGCATAATCTCTTCGAGACCTTCCCCCTTGCGTTCGCGGGGATGACGGTCTAACTGAAGGAATCGAGCAAACGATTCCGTCTGAATGCGGGTCAGATCGGCAATTTCGAACTCACCAGAAAGGGCACCCATCTGATGAACGGAATCGGACTGCAACGTACGGACGGGAGGTATCGGCATGCGTCGCTCTTTCACTGAAGATATGAATTCAAAACCCAGCAGACGTTTCACGGAGACTGAAACGACATCTGACCAAAAGGCCGTACACGGGTTTCTGAATTCTAAATGGCTCGTATGTTATTGGGACGGTGGCATTGCAAATCGTTTATCGACGATGGTGTCGGATGATAACAAATTCGCGTAACCATTTTTGGTACGTTGACAGACAGTTAATTCGTGTATTGGCAAAACCGCTATCGTGGTTCTTAGTTCTGTGACTCTGAAAACGGGCAGAATGTCAAATATTATTCTGGTGGAAAAGCTCTCTTATAGTGACACCGGTGTGGCGAGCCATTCGTCGACGACGGAATTCATTTCGACCGGCACCATCGACAACCGCCGTAAACGACTTCGCTGGCGTCAAGTGCGAGGCGAACCGGAATGAACCCGCATCCCCCTGAAGATCCCCCCCTCGGCGGTTCGGGTGTTGAAAATTGTTGGCCGGAGAAGAAAAAACAGACACCAACGGAAGGCGACGAATCGATGGAGGATCGATCCGCAAAATTCGGCAGCGAAGCAGAGGATCCAGCCGGGAAGATACGGACAAGCAGGAGAACGAACAGCGACAGCGCGGCGAATCAGCGGCACCATGACAAAACGATACATTCGCACGCACCTTCTCCCTGCCCCCCTGTCTGGAGTTTGAAAAAAGCACTGCAATACTCTCTGTCATGCTGATGGAACGCATGCTGATGGAACACCACCCCACAGGGTTATTATCCCTTGCGCTGTTCCTGATGTTACCCGTCTAAATTCGGCTAGCTCATTAACCGTCGAATCGCCCTACACCTGTCTTCGTCTTGAGACACACCGCCTCACCGCGCCGCCAAAAAATTGACAGACCACAACATACTGTGATTTGCCGCAACTCGAGAATCACCCCACTCCTGAAGTAAACGCGACCAACAGAAACGAAAAGTCAACCTCAGTCGCCTCGGCCCGCCATTCGGTCACGGTCCATCATAGACCGAAAACGGACGAAGATTCGACAACGCTCTTTGCGCGAGTCGCCAAGAAACAAGATCGCCAGCTGCCAGTATCAACCAGTAACTCTCCCGCACCGCATAGTACGAGGTATCCTACTTAATTTCTACCTTCCCGCCAGATTCTTCGATCTCTTTCTTCAACTTTTCGGCATCTTCCTTCGAGATACCGGTTTTCAAAGGCTTCGGCACCCCTTCGACAAGATCCTTGGCCTCTTTGAGCCCCAGGCCTGTAGCGGCCCGCACAACCTTGATCACGGCGATCTTGTTGTCGCCGAAACCGGTCAAAACCACGTCAAAGTCGGTTTTTTCGGCTGCGGCCTCAGCAGCAGGAGCCGCAGCAGCCATCATCACGCCGCCTCCGGCCGGCTCGATGCCATGCACATCCTTAAGATAATCAGCCAGGGCCTTGGCCTGTAACAGGGTCAGACCGACAATCTTGTCACCCAAATCTTTTGTATTCTGATCGAATTCAGCTACCGTCGACATGCTCGTCCTATCCTTTCTCGCGTGCACTTCTGTGCAAGAGGGTCATCTCCCCGATCCAGCACACTCTGAAAACGTTTCCAACCACCAGATTGATGGTTCACATACTCACCATGATTTCACCGATTGTCAATCCAACCGGCATATTTTTTGCAAAAGAGGTGACACAATCGGCACCTGCAGGGATACCTATCACTCCGCAGCCGGAGTCGCCTCCACTGACGCTTCCTCTCCGGACGCTTCCTTCTCGGCGAGCGCCTTGAGCTGACCGGAAATTTTACCGCCGGGACCAAGCAGAAGAGCACCCAACTGACGCCCGGGACTCAGCATCAACGTCACAATTTCGCCCAGCGTTTCGATACGACCGGCACTCTTGCTGAGGGAATCAACGTCAGCAGAGGATAAGGCTGCCCCTTCGGCAACCCCCCCCTTGATCTCGAGAGTGGCAATATCCTTCGCCCATTTGGCGATTTCTTTGGAGAGAGCAACAATATCTTCGCCTCCCCAGACCAGCGTCGACGGACCTTCCAGGACGCCATCGAGTGCCGTCACGCCGTTTTGACGCAGCGCAACAGAGGCTAGTGCATTCTTCACGGTCAACGCCGCGATATTTTTCTCACGCAATGCGATTCGCATTTTATTGGTTGTGACGGCGTCAACCTTGGCCAAATTCACGACAAGGAAGTTCGTTTCGTCGCCGATGCGTTTTTGCAATTCGGTGATCACCATCTGCTTAACCTGCTTACTCATCGCCCTCGTATCCTCTCAACACAATTATCCGCGATCACTCAATACCGAAACCTGCCGACAGTCACATACTGCTACACGGCAATCGAGATCGAAGGCGAGATGGTTGCCGTCAGACTGATGCCCCGCATGTAAACACCCTTAGACGCGGAAGGCTTCAGATTGTTAATGTATTTCACCAGCGCTTCGATGTTGTCGATCAACTTCTGCTCGTCGAACGACATCTTGCCCACGACACAATGCACGATGCCGCCGGCATCGACGCGGAACTCGACCTTACCGGCCTTGTATTCTTTGACGGCATTAGCGACATCCTGCGTGACCGTACCGGCACGTGGCGACGGCATCAATCCACGGGGACCGAGAACGCGACCGAGTGGACCGACCACACCCATCATATCCGGGGTCGCGATCGCTACATCGAAATCGGTCCAGCCATCTTTCACTTTGTCGGCCAGATCTTTACCGCCAACGTGATCGGCACCAGCCGCTTCGGCAATCGCCACATTCGGCCCCTGACAGAAGACGAGAATCCGTTGGGCCTTGCCGATGCCGTGCGGCAGTACGATCGAACCGCGAACGATCTGGTCGGCCTGCTTGGGATCAACGCCGAGTCGCAGCGCCAACTCGACCGTCTGATCGTAACGGCAGGGGCGCACCCCCTTCGGGAGGTCGGACTCCAACCCCTTCAAAACCTTTACTGCCTGAGGAACGTCGACCGGGCCGAGATTGATAACCTTGCCTAAAACGTGTCGATAGCGTTTCGATTGTTTCGCCATGAGTCTGCATTCTTACAAAATATTTGTCGATGTATTCGAATTCAACTTGTGGATGACCGACCGCCGTCACAGATGCCTACCCGACGACCTCGATCCCCATGCTTCGCGCCGTGCCGGCGATCATCTTGGCCGCCTGATTTAAGTCCTTCGCATTCAAATCGTTAACCTTCATCTTTGCGATATCTACGAGTTGCTGCTGAGTAACCGTACCGACCTTCTCACTCTTGACCTTAGCGGCCCCTTTTGCAATTTGGGCAGCCTGCTTGAGGAGAACCGACGCCGGCGGACTTTTGAGAATAAACTCAAACGAGCGGTCGTTATAAATCGTGACAATCACCGGAATGACCGTCCCTGCCATTTCGCGGGTCCGCTCGTTGAACTGCATAACGAACTGACCGATATTCACACCGTGAGGGCCGAGCGCCGTTCCGACCGGCGGCGCCGGAGTAGCCTGCCCCCCCTTGGCTTGAAGTTTGACCTGAGCAACAACCGATTTCGCCATGATGTTAAATCTTCAACTCTTGAACAATGAAAAATGAACTTACCGTGACAACTTTATGGAAACTCTTCTGCGAAGGCCGCAAACCGAGATGGCTTTTATGCTGAAACAATCAAACAGCCTCGACCTGCCAATATTCCAGTTCCGTCGGCGTCGAACGACCGAAAATCTCAACAAGAACCGTCACCTTGCCGTTCGCTTCATCGATCGAATCGATCGAACCCTCAAAACTCTCGAACGGGCCTTCTTTGATCTTCACGATTTCGCCGCGCGTGTAACCGATCTTGACCTTCGTCGGTTCACTGAGCTTAACCTCTTCCTGACCGAGCATGCGTTTAATTTCATGCTCCTGCATGGCGATTGGCTTGCCGGCCGCTCCGGTAAAATCACCCACACCACTGGTGTTACGAACAAGGTAAAACGTTTCATCATTCAGAATCATCTGAATCATGAGATACCCCGGATACAGCTTTCGCTCGGTGACCTTTTTCTTGCCCCCTTTGGTTTCGACAACCTTTTCGGTCGGGATTATCACTTCGCCAAAGAACTCTTCCACGCCGTCACGCTTAATCGAACGGAGCAACGAATCGCGAATCGATTTCTCGCGATTGCTCTGAACCTTCAACACGTACCAGCACATCGACTGGTCGATTGGAATGGGAGATTCGGTTTGCTGCTGGTCGTCCATTGTTCTGCCAATTGTCTTGATCAAGCGATCACAAACACTTCGAATTCTAATCCGTTCAATCGGGCGAAACGATCAGACGCCCTCCGCCGTATCGACGGAGTATTTCAACAGAAATGCCTGCCGCCGCTTGAAATCGACCGATTGAGGGCTGCGATTTCGGGAAGAATTCGCAATCATGGCGTAACGCGAAGAAAATTTCAAGAAACCTGACCCCAGAATCACGATTCTTTGCCAGAGTCGGTCCTTTAACCTGTAATTTATAGTTCCACTACCCAAGATTCAGACAGGAAGTGTTCGCCCGAGATCAAAAAAAAGAGCTTGCACGCCATCGTTCATTTATTCTTGTACCTGCTTAACGATTTAACGATCACGAAGAGGGTCGTCAGGCAGTAATTTCAAGAACGTGTAGCCAGCGGAACAGCTGTTGCCAGAAAAAATCGAACAGCAGCAGCAAAAACCCCATCAGAAACATCGTTCCCAGCACGACCAGTGTCGATCGAATCAATTCCTGTTTGCTTGCCCAGGCGATTTTGTCGACCTCTCCCTCGACCGAGATCAAGAAATCGGCAAAACGTGGGAGATTGACGATGCGAAACACGACCCACAACCCGGCAACGATCAACACGAAGGGGACGCCGACTTTGACCGCTCGACCGCTCTCTTGCAGAAAGGCCTGAGAAAATGTGTAGAAGCCGGCAATCACCGCAACACCAAGCGCGACCGCCGTGAGCTGGCGAATCAGCCGTCCCTGGTTGCGTTTATAAAAGGACGACACGAACAGAGTCGCCCAGATACCGAGATTCGATGCACTGTCTTTTGATTTTCCCATAGTGTGCCACAATACTTTGTTGAAGCTGAACCCGAGAGCGGCCGACCGATCCGTCGCCCGGCACCACGCTGACACGGGTCAACGTCCTCCGCACCAGAACACGGGCGGAGGGACTTGAACCCCCAACCGCCGGATTTGGAATCCGGTGCTCTGCCATTGAGCTACACCCGTAAAACGATTGAATTGAAACAAGGGTTCAATCGCACCATTATTTCTTTCGCGACTCTTTGTGCAATGTATGCTTGCGAAGCTTCGGACAATACTTTTTCAACTCGAGGCGATCGGCGCCGCGCGTTTCTTTAATGACCCGGTAGTTCCGCTGCCCCGATTCGGTACACTCCAACCACACATATTCTCGCATATCTCACCATCACGCCAGGATTGAACTATAACCATCGTGCTAACGCATCCGCTTCATCCCCCCACAATCGTTTGTGGAACCCACGAAAGCCGTCGGAGCGATGAAACGACACACAAAACCGAAAATGAACAGAACCGGCGCCTTGCCGAAGAGGAAAGACGCCGGTCAATTATTGAACTTATTCGAGAATCTTCGTCACGACACCCGAACCAACCGTCTTGCCTCCTTCTCGAATAGCAAAGCGACTCCCTTCTTCCATGGCGATCGGCTTCTGCAGGTCGACCTGCAGGTTGACGTTATCGCCGGGCATGCACATTTCAGCCCCGCCGAGCAGGTTCGCCGAACCGGTCACGTCAGTCGTACGGAAGTAGAACTGCGGACGGTACCCACTGAAGAACGGCGTGTGACGCCCCCCTTCATCCTTGCTTAAGACGTAGACCTGACATTCAAACTTCGTATGCGGGTTGATCGACTTGGGAGCCGCCAGCACCTGTCCGCGCTGCACGTCTTCCTTTTTGACACCGCGAAGGAGCAAACCGACGTTGTCTCCCGCCATACCTTCGTCGAGAATCTTGTTGAACATTTCAACACCGGTACAGGTCGTTTCAACAGTATCTTTCAAACCGATAATCAGCACTTTTTCGCCGACTTTCACGACACCCTGTTCGATACGGCCGGTCACCACCGTACCGCGACCTTCGATCGAGAACACGTCTTCGATAGCCATCATAAACGGCTTATCGGCGGCGCGAACCGGATCGGGAATGTGGGCATCGAGTGCATCCATCAGCTTGCCGATGCATGCATTCGCTTCCGGATCGCCAGGATTATCGAGCGCCCCCTTGGCATTCCCGCGAATGATAGGAATGGTATCGCCGGGGAAGTCGTACTTGGTGAGCAGTTCGCGGATTTCCATCTCGACCAGTTCGAGCAATTCCTCGTCGTCGACAAGGTCGCACTTGTTGAGGAACACCACCAGCGCGGGAACGTCCACCTGGCGGGCCAGGAGAATGTGTTCGCGCGTCTGAGGCATCGGACCATCGGCAGCGGAGACCACGAGAATGGCACCGTCCATCTGGGCGGCACCGGTAATCATGTTCTTGATATAGTCCGCGTGGCCTGGACAGTCGATGTGGGCGTAGTGACGTTTTTCCGACTCATACTCGACATGGCTAACGGCGATGGTCACGGTCTTGGTCTCATCGCGGACCGTCCCCCCCTTCGCGATATCGGCATAGCTCTTCATTTTCGCCAGCCCCTTGGTCGTTTGCACGGCCAACAGCGAGGCTGTCAAAGTTGTTTTCCCGTGGTCGATGTGACCAATGGTTCCCACGTTGACGTGAGGTTTCGTTCGCTGAAAGGTTTCCTTCGCCATTTCTTTCTTTTCTCCCGTAGTATCAAACCGGACACCGAATCAAGCCGGACAACCGAGGTTTTTCCTCGTAAGATTTATTTGCCGCGGAGAGATTTTAGCGATTGGGGAGGTATTCCGCCAACACGCACGAGAACGGATTTCAATTTCTCCACAAAACAAAATACATGGACCGACCAAGCTACCAGTGGGACTCGAACCCACGACCTCGTCCTTACCAAGGACGCGCTCTACCAACTGAGCTACGGCAGCAATCCTCACCTTGGTATCGAGCGAGGCCGGGACAAGGCTGGCAGCCATCCCGGCCACACTACCATTCAACTCAACTTAAACTTCTATTCCAGGTCCATGTTCGACGGCACCCATGCCGTCGAAATCTATACAGAGCGGGTGAAGGGAATCGAACCCTCACAGCCAGCTTGGAAGGCTGGTACTCTACCATTGAGTTACACCCGCAGTTTCGCGAGATCATTAAGCCACGGTCGCCTTATCACCAAAAAGCAGCACTCATCGATTCCAATCGTCACAGACCGACGCCTCATGCGATCTTGCCGACATGTTTATTCCTTTGTCGAGTGGGGGAAGCAGGATTCGAACCTGCGAAGGCATTGCCACCAGATTTACAGTCTGGCCCCTTTGACCACTCGGGTATTCCCCCCCGATTCTTGCATTGAAAATCAAGTTGATATCGTCAGATCAGGAACCAGATTCCTTGCTGTAGAAGTCAAACCATCGCAGATCTCGACGACACACACGTCCGCCGAAAAACTTCTGGTCAGATCGATCAAAAATACGTCGGCGATGTCGTGGGGGGATGGACCAGTTGAATACAGGTGGCCACCGGTGAGCTAGCGGAGGGACTCGAACCCACAACCCCCGGTTTACAAAACCGGAGCTCTGCCAATTGAGCTACGCTAGCCAGTTTGTTTTACAGGGTTAAGTCGCTCAATATAACAAGCCCGCTTGAGCTTGCAAGGCAGAATCCCCACACCTCGCGAGAAAAGTAGACTTTCCTCCCGGCATGTTTTCCAATCGGTTTCATCCCCCGCAAAGGGGCTTGGCTACCAAGTTTCCGCCCATAAGTTATCGTGCATCTCACTTCGCCGCAATCCTGAATCGGTCGATTCTTCCACCCCAGACCAGAACTGATCGCATGTCTCCATTTTAGGCAGCTCATAGCGGGGATCGCGCCTTCACAAATAATATGAACAAAGAAGAATCAACCGAGTGGCTTTTCCTGTTGAATATAGACACTCCTTACTTGGTCAAGTTCGCTCCATCAATCGGTTTCTGTTTGCTTTTGCACTGAACCTTTCTATCCTTCCATGTTGAGTGATCCATTATTGCTGAATATCCTCTTTTCAGAAGGGATCAACCGCATGAGCATTTTTCCATCGACCTGCAGACAAAATCCGGACAAACGATGTGTTCTTGCGTTACTCATCGTTTGCTGTCACTTCAACCCGGTCTCTTCCCAGGAAATCGACAGCGACCTCAAGAATCTCGACGGCTATAAAATCACCAAACTCGATGTTGGCCTGCACGACTGGCCGCAGTTCGGCGGGACATCCCTGCGCAACAACACGCCGGTTGGAAAGAACATTCCCACCGATTGGAACGTCGACACCGGATTGAATATCAAATGGAGTGCGAAGCTCGGTTCGCAAACCTACCCCACCCCAATCGTCGCCAATGGTAAGGTCTTTATTGGTACGAACAATGGTGCCGGGTATGTCAAGCGGTTTCCGGGCAAAATTGATCTAGGTTGCCTACTCTGTTTTGACGAAATAACGGGTGAATTTCTCTGGCAACACTCGAACGCAAAGTTGAAAACGGGCCGCAGGCACGACATGCCTTTTCAGGGAATCATCTCGGTTCCAGTGGTCGACGGCGACCGGATCTGGTATGTCACCAACCGAAACGAAGTCGTCTGTCTTGATACCGAAGGCTTTCGCGATGGCGAAAACGACGGTGTGGTGCAAGACGAAAAAGTGATCGCCGACGACGAAGCCGACGTTGTCTGGACATTCGACATGATGGGCAAGCTCGGCGTCAGTCCGCACAACGCTTCGCCCTGTTCGTGCACGATCGCCGGAGACCTGTTATTCGTGGTGACAGGCAATGGCGTTGACGTCAGTCATTTCAACATTCCTAACCCGTCGTCGCCCAGTTTTCTTGCGATCAATTGTTACACCGGCGAAACAATCTGGACCGACAATTCACCCGGTGAAAATCTCCTGCATGGTCAATGGTCCTCCCCAACATATGCGGTGTTGGGTGGACACCCTCAAATTCTGTTTCCCGGTGGCGACTGCTGGCTCTACAGTTTCGACCCACAGGGAGACGGAAACGGAGGTTCTAAGCTGTTATGGAAATTCGACTGCAATCCCAAAGATTCTCGTTATATCCTCGGTAGCGGCGGTAGGGGGAAGAGAAACGAGCACATTACGATTCCCGTGATCTATGACAACAAGATTTATGTCGCCACAGGGCAAGATCCCGAACACGGCGAAGGGGACGGGCATCTCTGGTGCATTAATCCTGCCGTTCGATTTGACGGTGGTGAAGTCAGCCCGATGCTGGCGTTCGACAGCAATGGTCAACCGCTGCCGCCGCGCCGATTGCAGGCTGCCGATCGTCAAAAAGGAGACGTGCTGAGGCCCAATCCCGATTCTACCGTCGTCTGGGACGTCGAGAATTGGATTACACCCGGCATGAGTGAAAAACAAATCTTCGAAAACACCATGCACCGCACGTTCAGCAGTCCCGCCATCAAATACGACTTGCTCATCATCACCGATTTCAGCGGCATGGTCCATTGTTTTGACGCTCAAACCGGCATGCAACATTGGTCTCATGACCTGTTCGCAGCAACGTGGGGGCTCAGTCCGTTGATCGTCGAAGACAAAATTTACGTCACCGACGAAGACGGCGACATTACCATCTTTAAACTCTCGGACCAATTGGAAATCATCAACGAATTCAATCTGGGAAATTCGGTGTACAGCACGCCGATTGTTGCAAACGATGTATTATTCATCGCCAACAAAAACACATTATTCGCGATCAGTCCTGACGGGAAGTAATACGAAATTTATTGCGTCGATTTGAACGGGCCGTCTCAGACGATAGAATCGTGGAATCTCTGAATTTCGATTTGACGATTCTTTTTCGTTGATGAGGCCAGCTCGATGTCCCCAACCAAAATCGATGCATCCACCGTCAAAACTATCAAACAAGCGATCTCCGCACAGAGAATCGTCGATACCGCGACCAAACTCATCGGTATTCCCAGCCCCACGCAATCGGCGGCGGATGTTGCCGATGCGATGGCCGAAATGTTGGCGGCGGAAGGTTTCGACGTTGAACGGCCGGTGGCCGGTTGGGAACCGGCACCGGCGGTAGTCTGCCGGTTCAACTCCGGTCAGCCGGGGCCGATTTTGCAGTTCAACGGGCATCTCGACACGGTGCATTTGCCGTTCGTGCCGCCGCGCGTCGAGAACGGCATGCTCTACGGCAGCGGTTCATCGGATATGAAGGGAGGCATCGCCGCCATGATCGAAGCGATGCGAGCACTGCGTGAGACGAAATCGCTCACGCACGGCGGAATTCTCATCACTGCCCACGACCTGCACGAATCCCCCTGGGGAGACGGGCATCAGGTCGATGAGCTCATTCGTGGCGGTTATCTCGGCGATGCGGTGCTGCTCCCCGAATATCTCGCCGACCGATTGTCAGTTGTCGGCCGCGGCTTGTGCATTCTCGAAATCGATGTGAAACGAGAAGGGATTCCGGTACACGAAGTTCTCGGTGGAATCGAACAGCCAAGCGTGATCTACGCCGGTGCCGAAATCGTCCGAAGATTTCAGATGTTGGACGCAGAACTGGCGAAACTCACACATCCGTTGGGACTTCGCGAAAGCATTTTCGTCGGGCAGATTCACGGCGGTGAAATTTACAACCAGGCTCCGACGACGTTGCATATTTCGGGCACAAGACGCTGGTTGCCGGGACACGACTGGGATGAAGTCCATGCAGAACTCGAAGCGCTGTTAAAGTCGATCGCGAAAGAGACGGGGACCGAGATCACTTGCGAATATCATTTTTCTCGCGATGCTTATGAAATCGATCCGTCACATCCGGCGATCAAAGCATTTGAAGTGGCCTGCATTCAAATCATGGGCGAGCCGCTACCCAACGGGGCGAAACCGTTCGTTGACGACGGCAACACCTTCACCGCACTCGGCAAAATTCCTGCGATCACGCACGGCCCCGACGCGAAGGGGGCCCACACACTCAATGAAGAAGTCCCGGTCGCCGAACTCGTCAGGGTGGCGGAAGTATACGCGTTAACGGCGATCGGATATTGCAACGGCATATACGCGTGACGTTCGATTTGCGGTGTTCGGCGCGGTATGATGATCAGTTCATCCAGCAAAAGCGTATCAATGTAAACATCAACGCCCCCGAGCGGCGGGGTTTATCCCCGCCGAAGAAAGCGTCCCGGACAGAAAAATATCAACCTTTGCACATCAATGCATGAGAACGGCGGGGGTAAACCCCTCCGCCCATATTCAACGATTTCTCAACATTAAACGCGACGGCGTGCTTCGGGCCCGTCAAGACCAAACTATTTGAGGCGGATATGGAACAGGCAGTTACTCAACCAGACAGCGCAACAAAACCCGGCCTCACCGGGTCACCGGCGGTCGATCTCACCGACGTCGAGACGACACTCACCGAGAACCTGCGACATTTGTTTGTCCGCTCGCAAATGACCGATTTCGTCAAAGATCCGCTCGTGATGGCGAAGGCTGAGGGGGTTTATTACTGGGATGTCCACGGCAAGAAATATCTCGACGCTCTCTCGGGGATCTATACGGCAAGCTTGGGACATGGGCATCCGAAAATCTTGAAGGCCATCGCCGAGCAGATGGAGCAGTTGCACTTCTCGCCGGTGATGCACGGCACGAACCCTGTCGCCGTGCGGCTGGCGAAACGAATCATCGAACTCGCTCCGGGTGACTTGTGGGGGGTGAAATTGCTCTCAGGGGGGTCGGAAGCGACCGAAGCCGCTTTCAAAATGGCGAGGCAATACCATAAGCTGACCGGCAACGCGACAAAATACAAAATCATCGCGCGGTATCAATCGTGGCATGGATCGACGTACGGCTCGCTCTCGGCGTCGGGGTTGACGTCGCGACGGACGCAGAGCGAACCGCTGACGCAAGGATTCGTCCATGTCTTTCCGCCGACCTGTTATCGCTGTCCCTTCGGCAAGGAATACCCCACCTGTGAATTGACCTGTGCCACGCTGATCGAAGACGTCATTCGCGGCGAAGGGCCGGAAACGGTCGCGGCGATCATCGTCGAACCGATCGGTCACACCGGCGGTATTATCGACCCGCCCGATGAATACCTGCCGATGCTTCGCGAGATGTGCGATCGGCATAATATCTTACTGATCTTTGATGAAGTCATCACGGGGACAGGACGGACAGGCGAACTGTTCGCCGCTGAAACGTTCGGTGTGACGCCCGATCTGCTTTGCTTGGGTAAAGGAATGAGCGGGGGATATGTGCCGCTGTCGGCGTTGATTTGCCGGAAGCATGTCGCCGAAGCATTCTGGGGCAATTCGAGTGAGAACCCCGGTTTTGTGGAAGGCCATACATTCGAAGGGAATCCGGTCTCGGCGGCGTGCGGGCTGGCCGTGCTCGATGAGATTGTTTCGAACGATCTCTGTGCCAATGCTCGCGAGATGGGAGCCCGGTTGCGAGCAGGTTTGGAACATCTGCGCAAATACAACATCATCGGCGACATTCGGGGCAAAGGATTGTTCCTCGGCGTCGAGTATGTCCGTGACGCTGCAACCAAAAAACAATTCGAAGTGCCGATTGGCCAGCTCATCGGCAAACGGTGTCTGCACAATGGTTTGCTCACTCGCTTCGACCCCCACTGGATGGCATTCGGGCCGGCGCTCAATATCAGCGCCGAGCAAATCGATGAAATGTTGCAGTTATATGAAAAGAGCATGGTCGAAGTGCTGGCGACGGTGAATTGACGACTGGAAAAATTCCAAAACCTCGAAAGTGGACCTGATATGAATCGGAAATGCATCCATTGGCTTTTCCTTGCGATCCCGTTCGTAATGATTGTCGCGACCAAACTCTACGCGGACGACGAACCGAAAACCGATCCCGTTCCCGAATACACGATTCATCGCGCGGGGACGCCGATTACGATCGATGGAAAGCTCGACGAGCCGGCGTGGGTCGCCGCCCCCGATGTCGGTGCGTTTCATTTCACCTGGTACAAAGAGGGCGATAAAGAGCGAACGGTCGCCAAGATGTTGTGGGACGACGAAAACCTCTACGTCGGCCACATCTGCGAAGACGCCCACATTACGGCGCGGCATACCGAACGCGATGGCATGATTCCTAAAGATGACTGTTTCGAAGTGATGATTACGCCGAACGTCGATCATCCCGAGGTTTACTTCAATCTCGAATGGAACGTCATCGGCGGGCTGGTCGATAATCATCGTCCGAACGGACCGAAACAACCGCGGGCGCCGAAGTGGGACGCCGAGGATGTGCAGATCGCTGGAACGTACGTCGGCACGCTCAACGACGACGACGACAGCGACGGCTACTGGATCGTCGAGGTGGCGATTCCGTTCAAAAACTTCGAAAAATATATGGTGCATACGCCGCCGGAACCAGGGGATGGTTGGAATCTGAACCTCAATCGTCACGGCGGCGACGTGAATCTGCAATACAGCCAATGGTCGAAAGCGAACACTCCCGAACCGAGTTTTCACACTCCCGATCGATTCGGCCGGGTCTGGTTCAGCGAAAAGACGAGCCCGTTCGATATTCATTCAAAACGAGATGGCTTTCGGAATCTGCAAAGCGCAACACGGGATGCGTACGTCGATGTGACGGTCGCAATGGGGGACATCAAAATATCGACGTCGACGACCGAACAATCGATCCGCGGCGAAGAATGGCCAGGATGGCGCGGACCACGCGGCGACGGAACGTGGCATGGTCCCAACGTTGTCACCGAATGGCCTGCAGATGGATTAAAACGACTCTGGCGACATGAAATCGGCGGCGGATACGCGGGAATTTCTGTTTCAGAAGATAAAGTGATCGCACTCGACCGGCAGACGGTTCCTGCGGAAGTTGAACGAGCAATTTGTTACGACGCCGAATCTGGTGATGTGCTCTGGACCCAAAACTGGCCGGTCACCTACGGCAAACTCGATTACGGCAACGGCCCACGTGCTGCTCCGACCATCGAAGGAAATCTCGTCTACGTGCAAGGGGCCGTCGGCGAGTTGGTCTGCTTGAATCTCGACGATGGGGCGATCGTCTGGTCGGTCAATCTCATTCGTGATTTTCAAGGCCGATTGGCGGAGTGGGGCTATGCCGCATCGCCTTTGGTGTACGGTAAAATGCTGATCGTGCAACCCGGCGGGGACGCCGGGAAAAGCGTGGTCGCATTAGACCGCGCGACTGGAGAAACGATTTGGGCCAGCCACGACGACAAACCGGGATATACCAATCCGCTGGTCGTCGATTACGGAGGCTACAAAACGCTCCTTTGCTGGACGCCTTCGCATATTCGCGGCATGAACCCTGACACCGGCGACCCCTTCTGGAACATCGAATACGAAATCACCTATGGTGTTTCCATCGCTACACCGATTTTTCAAGAGGGGATCGCCTTCGTCGCCGGCTATTGGGACGGAGCGCGAGCGATTCAATTCGGCGAACGCCCACCAGATGCCAAACTCATCTGGGAGGATCGCAAAAATCTGCAAGGGTTGATGTCTCAGCCGCTCTATCGTGACGGTTATGCCTACCTGCTCGAACGAGATCAGGGACTAACCTGTTTCGAACTGGCAACCGGCAATAAACTGTGGGACGATGGCCAAAAGCTCACACCGCGGGGTCGCAATCCACAAGCATCCCTCGTCTGGCTGGGCGACGAAGACCGTGTGATCGCTTTCAATTCGGTTGGCGAACTTGTCTTATGCCGACTTAATCCCGACGGGTATCATGAATCGTCGCGAACCCAGATTCTCATCCCGAAGGGGGAATCGGACGAACGAAAAAAACCGACATGGTCACACCCGGCGTACGCGAAAAACCGCGTATTTGTACGGGACGACGAGGAAATCATCGCGTACGAACTGCCGACGCAATGAGCAACAGTCATCGACAACTCTTTGAGATTTGCTATCATAGTTTCTGTGATGAGAACACGCCTGATCATCATTTCCCATTTGTAGCGAAAAGAGATTCCGTGAAATCGAACGCCAATGACGACAGACGACGCCACGTTGACCTGGCACTACGGTTGCGGCCACTGGTCTGCCTTGTGGTCGTGTTGCTTCTAAATTCCGGTTTCGTCACTCGTCCAGCGCGGGCCGTCGATGAATTCGACCCTCGCGTGCAGGCGAGCGTAGAAAAGGCTGTGAATTACCTCTATGCGAATATTCTGACGGGGGATGAAGGTCGCGACAGCATCGCCGCTTACGCGTTGATGAAAGCCGGAGAGTCGGAGGAAAATGCTCCCATTGCAGAAGTGATTCAAAGGATCCGCTCTCGTGCTTCCGGGGGAACGTATAACCCCAAATTCAATCAACAACGTTATGAGATCTATATCGCTGCGGTCGATTTGCTGACGCTGGCTGAAGCGAATCCTGAAAAATACCAGGCAGAAATTCGCGGGATTATCGCATTCATCCGCAGTCGTCAGGCTGAATATGGTGCTTATGCCTATCCACCCGGAACGGAAAGTGTGGATGCGGGGGGTGACACCAGCATTACACAGTACGCTGCGTTAGCATTGTGGGGGGCCACGCAATCGGGAGTCGACGTCGATCCCGAAATATTTGATCGAATTTCGGCCTGGTGCATCAACACGCAATCGTCGGGTGGCGGATTCGCATATCACCCGTCCGATAACCAGGGAGCAACTCCGCTTCACAGTATGACCGTCGGTGGTTTGCAGACGCTCTTGATCGCCAGAATGCACCTGTATCCGACAGGCGGAAATCCCGACGATGATGCCGATGCAGAAAAAACCGACAAAAAGTCCGACCAACCTGCGAAAACGGCCGCCGATAAATTCAAGGTGCTCGAGAAGGTCGATCTCGATGAAGAAGCGAATGACATCGCTCGCCGTGCGGGCAAGCGGCATTTCAAAGCGCACGCTCCCAAGAAGCATAACTACAAGCCGAAAGTCACCATCGCCCAATTTCAAGCAGCGATCGATGCTGGACAGCACTGGATGGACGAGCAATATACTGCGACAAACCCCACAGGATGGAAATGGTATTATTTCTACGGTTTGGAACGTTACACCGCCCTTGCCGGTGTGGAAACAATCGGTGGGCACGACTGGTACAGCGAAGGCATTGCCGAAGTCATGAAGAATCAACAGGACGACGGCAGTTGGGGAGTGACGCACAGCGCCAGCAACAAACTTGCCGAGACCGCCTTTTGCATTTTATTCTTGACCAAGGCAACAGCACGGATCTTCAAACCGATCAAGAATCCGACAATGATCGGAACGGGCCTGTTGGTGGGAGGTCGCGGGCTTCCTGACAATTTGGATCGTCTTGAGATGAAGAACGGAAAGGCGGGTGCCAAGAAAAAACTGGGAGAAATCGACGACCTGCTCAAAGCGCTGGAAAACCCGCAACTCGCCGATGTCGAATCGACACAGACCGATCTCGTCGAAGCCGTTCAACTCGGTGACCGGAATCTGCTGATTCAGCAGAAGAACCGGTTGTTGAAACTCGTCGAACATCCCGATGCGGAAATTCGGCGGACCGCCATCTGGGCACTCGGTAGAACCGGCGATATTCGTATGGCGCAGCCGATACTTCAAACAATGCAGGAAAACAACGTCGACGTGCTCGTCGAGTCTAACAACGCACTCTGCTGGTTAAGTCGACGGCCACTCGGCGTTGGACTCCCCGATTCACCATATGATGAGATCGAAGAGGGCGCTACCGAGGTCGAAAAGCAGGAGGCATTTGAAGCATGGAGGCGGCAGTTGCAGGAACGCTGGCAAAACTGGTATCAGGCAGCGCAACCGTACGACGAACGCGACACGGTCGTCAATCCGTCGAATACATCCAAACGTACCTCTCGTTGATCGACGGCCTGCGACGTACAGCCGGGCGCGAATCGCATGTGATCGGTCTCGGGGGCTGTTCGTCATATCGACTCTCGGTTCCCACAATTCTCTGCCAACATCCCTCATGTCGCTGAAATGCGACGATAGTCTTTCAACGGGCGAGTTTGTCCGCACCCTGCATTCCAGACGTCTAGCCGTGAGTTCCGCTCTTGCCTCATAAGCGTCGTTGAAGTCCTCTGTTGAGCAATGGATCAAATATAAACATGGATCAGCAAACGGCAATTATCATCGGTGCCGGACCGGCAGGCCTTACGGCTGCGTTCGAACTGCTCGAGAGAACTTCGATTAAACCCGTGATCTTTGAAATGTCATCCGCTATCGGTGGCCTCTCGCAAACGGTCAAGTACAAGGGGAACCGCATCGACATCGGCGGACACCGATTTTTCTCGAAATCCGACCGCGTGATGGACTGGTGGCGCGAACGGCTTCCCATTCAGGGGTCTCCCACGGGAGAACTCGAAATTTCGTATCAGAACAAATCGAAAACGATCCCCGTCGATCGTAATGGTCCCGACGCCGAAAAGTCCGATCTCGTCATGCTGATTCGTTCGCGGCTGTCGCGGATATTTTATCTGCGGAGTTTTTTCAACTACCCGATATCACTTTCGAAAGAGACCGTGCTCAACCTCGGTATCGTTCGTATGGTCCGCATCATGTTGAGTTATCTGAAGGCAGCGGCATTTCCTATTCGTAACGAACGATCGCTCGAGGATTTTCTGATCAACCGTTTCGGGCGTGAGCTATACCTGACATTCTTCAAGGACTACACCGAAAAAGTCTGGGGGGCAAAGTGCACCGAAATTTCGGCAGAATGGGGCGCTCAGCGGATCAAAGGGCTTTCGATTACCAAAACGATTCTGCACGCCCTGCGAAAGATATCGGCCGGAGAGCGAAACATCGAACAGAAACAAACGGAGACCAGTCTGATCGAGCAGTTTCTCTATCCCAAACATGGCCCCGGACAAATGTGGGAGGAAACGGCCAGGCTGGTTCTGGCCAAAGGAGGCGAACTGCATCTTAACAGCGTCGTCGAACGCATTAGCATCGTCGACGGTGAGGTCACTTCCGTTTTTATTCGCGATACTTCGACGAACGATGTGACAGAACATAAAGGGAACTATGTATTCTCGACGATGCCAGTCAAAGAACTGGTGCAGTCGCTCGAAGGAGATGCCGTTCCTGAGGATGTCGAGCGTGTCGCCAAAGGCCTTCTCTACCGTGATTTTATTACGGTCGGACTATTGCTGAAAAAGCTCAACGTCCGTTCGAGACGTCAGAGAATTCCTCAAGAGATGGTCCCGGACAATTGGATTTACATTCAGGAACGAGATGTCAAGATCGGACGATTGCAGATCTTCAATAACTGGAGTCCGTATCTCGTCAAGTCTCCCGATACCGTCTGGCTGGGGCTCGAATACTTCTGCAACATCGGAGACGAACTCTGGAGCATGTCCGACGAGGAGTTTAAAGCGTTCGCGATCGAGGAGCTTATTAAAATCGATTTTATCGCCCGAGAAGACGTTCTCGATGCAACGATCATTCGTATGCCCAAGACTTATCCCGCCTACTTCGGCACCTATAACGAGTTTCACGTCATCCGAGAGCACCTCGACCAGATCGAGAATTTGTTTCTTATCGGACGCAACGGCATGCACAAATACAATAATGCCGACCACTCGATGTTGACGGCGATGACTGCGGTCGACAACATCGTTAACGGCATCCGCACGAAAGACAATATCTGGCAGGTGAACACCGAAGCCGAATACCATGAAAAAAAGTAGTCTTTTCCATTTGAGACCCACCGCCGCGTGGGACTATGCGTGCCTGCTTTCGCTACTGCCAATATTAATGCTGGTGATCGCTAACGGTGAAATGGGAAATGACGAGGGAATCTGGAGTTACATCGGTCGCATCTGGATCGACCAGGGAATCCCCCCCTACCGGGGGGCCGTAGAAAACAAGACTCCTGGCATTTTCCTTCTTTTTACGGTGGCACAGGCCGTCTGGGGACTTCAAGTTTATTTTGTCCGCATGATTGGCGTGCTGGCTGTCTGTTGTTCTGCCGGTCTCATCTATTGCATCGGTCGCGAACTTTGCGATCGACGCGCCGGATTGTTGGCCATGCTCGTTTTTGGTTTGAGCATGGGCTGGTCATTGACGGACGGCCCCTATGCCGCACAGACCGAAACATTTATGGTCTTGTTTTCGGTCCTGGCGTTTTACGGCCTGTTCCGCGCGGTTGATATCTCGTGCGGTTCGCTTCATTCCAACGCGAACCCGATGTCAGCAGTGCCTCGGGCTGTGACTTCGTCACATTTTTTTTGGCTCGCTGTCGCGGGATTTTCCATCGGTCTGTCGATCGCGTTCAAGCAGATTGCCGTGACGACGGCTGGCGCCATGATGCTGAGTTTTTTCGTACTGATGTGTGCGAAAGGATCGGGCGCATGTTCGACCGGTTCCCTAATCGGAGGGATCGCAACAATCGTGATGGGTGTAGTCGTGGCGACCGCACTCAGCGTTGTCCCTCTCTTGTTCAGCGGCGTTTCTCTCGGTGAATACATCGACGGAGCCTGGCTGATTCTGGCCAACGCCGGTTCGAGCCCCGTCGGAATTTTCAGTCGAATCCATCGCATGCTACAGGTCTTTACAAACTCGAAAATGACGCTGTTTTATCCGTTTATCATCATTTTCCTCATTCTCAATCCGATGCGCACGAAGCCCACAGCGGCTTGTTTGCTGATTTGGCTGATTTGCGATTTTATCGGCGTGAATGGCTCGGGGGCATATTTCGGGCATCAACTCAGGCAACTCTTACCGGTTCTCTCTCTGATCTGTGGCATCTCGATGAGTCAGATCGAATTGCGTGTCGCCAACGACGACTCAGGTCGTCTGTTCAAGAAAATGGCGATAACAGCTGCACTTTATCTGATGTTTTTCCCTTATAGTTCGTGCAGCCAGAACCTGTACCGACTGAAATTTGGATTCCATGACCCCAAAGTTGAACTCGGGTACTGGCTGAGAGACCATACTGAACCGGGAGACTACGTTTATGTCCACGGCACTGTGTGCGATGTCGTGACCTCGTGTTCGGGGAGATTGTCGTCCAGCCGCTATTTCAACAACGTCTTTGTGAGCGATGACGCAGCCCAGTCGCAGCGGTTGCACGATCTGTCGAACCATCCCCCCCGTTATTTTCTACATCAACAACCGGGGATCGAGTTCGACGCCAACCTCAAATACTATCTCGAACAACACTACCAGCTCGAAAGAATTGATAATGGATTCGCCATCTACCGTCGGCTATGAGACATCCATTAACCGGTGAAGAGCAGAACTTCTGGTTCGATATGAGATGAGCGGAACCAAAGGAACTACTGCGGGGCCTCCTGGCCGAATGACAACCGCAGCTGCAAATCACGCTGGGTTTGAAATTCCTTGTACAACATGCTCGGCTGGATATCGCGGTTGTGCTGATACTTTTCGCTCTGGTATTCGGTCACTTCGCCTTCGATCGTGTGATAGAAAATCTGACAGATCGGGATACCGGCGAAGATCCTCACAGGCTGAACGGCAAACATTTCGAGGGTCCAGTGGCCACAAAAACCGATGTCGCCGAAACCCGCCGTCACGTGTACGAACAGCCCCAGCCTGCCGACCGACGAACGCCCTTCAAGCATCGGCACCAGATTGTGCGTTTCGGTCCGTTCAACGGTCCGTCCCAGGTACAACTGATTCGGGTTAAGAACCAGCCCTTCGGGGGGAATGGTATATCGCCGATACCTGTTGGGGCGACTCATATCCAGTACGATTTCTTCGTAAACGAGCAACTCATTGTGCAGCCGCATATTGTAGCTGTTGGGATTCAGTTGCCGTTCGTCGAACGGATCGATCTGGATGTCATCGCCGAGACGAGATTGAATTTCGTTCCCAGTCAGAATCATAGACGGAACTCGGATGAGAGGTCGGAAGTCGAAGCTCGCCAACTCCTGAAGAATTGACCCTGTTTCATCAACTTAGCCCCCGCAGGGACTTAACGCAAGATTCAAAGGCCAGACACTCCAGCGACGTCGGAAAGAATAAAATTCAAGTCCATGCCGCGTCCGCGATATTGACTTCGTGAACTCCGCGACTTCAGTCAAGCGGGTTTCGCCAAATTCCATCACGTCAGCGCGTTTCCAACGTCACCATGATGTCGAGTTCTAGTGAGCCTCGAAGTACGTGGAGCGAGATTTCATCGCCGCTCTTGAGTTTTTTTACACGATTGGCGAGTTCCTGATGCGAATTGACCCGCTGATCGTTCAATCGTTGAATCAAGTCTCCCTCCCGCAAACCCGCTTTTTCCGCTGGTCCTTCGGCGACGACCTGTTTGACCTTCAAGCCATTCTCTTCGGCATTCGGTTCGCAAAACACGCCAAGATACACCGTATCCCGGTTGCTCGACCGCGACGTGGTGCGTCTGCTCCCAGTCCCGGAGGGCAATAACGAGGTGATCGAGAACGATTCGCTCGTTATGTTGTATGTCGGACGATTGTCCCTCTCGGCAATCTTGATCGCAAGGTCCGCAACCATCTCGGCAATACGCCGCATGCCGGCAATGTTCAGCTTGTCGTAATCATCTGCGGGACGATGATATTCCGGATGAAACCCTGTAAAAAAATGCAAGACGGGAACCCGTCGGCTGTAAAACGAGGCGTGATCGCTCGGGCCGTAGCCATCTTTCTTGCGAGTGAAACGAAAACCGTAATCGCGTTCGAGAGGCAACAGGTATTCACCGAATTCGGGAGCCGTTCCCGTGCCGTAGACGGTTAAATGATCGTTCCGCAAGCGACCGACCATATCGAGGTTTAACATGGCGACGGTCTCTTCCAGCGGGATGAGAGGGTGCCGTACGTAATATTCACTTCCGACGAGCCCTTGTTCTTCAGCCGTGAACGCAAGAAACAGCACCTGACGCAGCAACGGTTGCTTTTTCGCCCGTTCGGACAGCAACCGGGCAACCTCCATCAGCACGGCAGTTCCCGAGGCATTGTCGTCGGCTCCATTGTGAATCTCATTAGGTGATGTGAATTCAAGCGATCCCCAGCCACCACGCCCCAGATGATCATAATGAGCTCCCACGATGATCGTTTCATCGGACTTCGCTCCCGTGCCGCCGATCATACCGGCAACGTTTTTTAACTCCGAACCGTTCCACGTGACTGAGACCTCGCCGGTAATCTTCCAATCATCGAAAAGATGACTGGACGGCTTGTGGGAATCGACGATGTGCTGTTCCAGGTCGTCGAGCGATCGCGAAAGCGAGGCGTCCACAATTCGATTGACCAGCGCCCGTTTGCAATGCAGAACAGGGATCGATCGGTCGGCAAAGCTCGAGCTGCTCGTTTGCAAATCTAGCAACGGATCGACCGACGTCTGGTGATCGGTACCTGCTTTCACGACAGCATCGATGAGCGGCTGAAGTTCTTTGAGGTGTGAAGTCCATTCTTCGGGCGATACTTTGTTCTTTTGTTGTTTCATTCGTTCGCGCCAGGCGGACTCGGCGATCATCAGACGATCGATCGTCGACTCCCATCGTTCACGACGTTCTTGGAGTTCGGATCCAACGTGGTTCTTGTCGGTGCAGAAGATGACGGCGACCGCACCGTGGTCGATGGCGTTCTCGATTTTGCGAAAGAGATAAGCGTGATCGGAAACGGCGTCGGTACTCTTATCGTCGTCATCGCTCTTCGACTTCGGCACCCACTCCGGTTCGTTTCTGAGGACAATCACGCAATGTCCTTTCACATCGATTCCGGCATAATCGTCGTACTTCCATTCAGGAGCGGAGATGCCGTAGCCGACAAACGCCAACGGGACGTCGATTTGTCCGGTCTGGCTCCAGGAGAGGGGGGAATAATCTTCGCCGAGTTCCGGTTCGATACGCGAATCACGCCCTATCAGACGAATTTGATTTTTGGAACCGAGAGCGTATTTGCCGCGACGCTGAAAAAACTGATACGGTTTGTCGCCGAATAACTTAGTATTAAGCCCCGCATTGGAAAATTGCTCGGCGATGAATTCGGCGGCGAGATCGAGTCCTTTTGTGCCGACCCCCCTGCCTTCAAGTTCGTCTGATGCCAGATATTTCACGCTGTCGAACAGACGCTGTTCGCGGACTTTGACGACATCGTCACTTTCCGACTTGACGGTATCGTCCGTGGCAAAAGCGATTAAACTTGCCGTTGAGAGGATGTAAACCGCGACGACACCGGTGATTTCGAGCCGACGATATCGCCCACCCCATTTTTCCCGCAACACGCAATCACCTCATTCTACGAATAATGCCCAGGCACACAGTTTTCATTCTAACGTTGTAATCCACCGCTGTGAACAAGCGACTTTCAAATCTTGTGCACCATTCGGATTTTCAGTAGTCCGGCGTTACAATGTTTAGGAAAGCCTTTCCCCCCATTGGAGCCCAAAAAACACCGAACGATTGCGAGAATGCTGCATGAGACCCTGGATTCTGTCGGAAGTGAATTACGGTTATGTGAAGGAACATCCTTACGAGGTCGCGGTGCTGCCGATGGGTGCGACCGAACCTCACAACTTGCATTTACCGTATGGGACTGATGTTTTTGAAGCAGAAGCGATCTCCAGCCAGTCTTGTGAGGCCGCCTTTCGCGACGGAGCCAAAGTTGTGATGCTTCCCCCGGTTCCGTTCGGGACCGAGACAAACCAACAGGCTTTTCCGCTGTCGATGAATCTCAATCCGTCGACGCTTGCACTGGTAATCCGCGACATCGTCGAATCATTGGAAAATACCGGCATTCGGAAATTGCTGATTTTGAACAGCCATGGTGGAAACGATTTCAAATCGGTGCTGCGTGAGCTTTTTGGAAAGACGACCGTCCACGTTTTTCTCTGCGACTGGTTTCGCATGGTCGGCGACGTTTATGACGAGATTTTCATTCATCGCGATGATCACGCCGGAGAGATGGAAACGTCTCTGGCGCTTGCATATTTCGGTGAATTCGTCTCATGCGATCCGAAAACGGGAAAACTACTCGCGGATGACGGAGCAACGGCATCGTCACGATTCGAGGCGGTCAACAAAGGATGGGTTTCGTTAACGCGGCCGTGGCATCTGCTCACGACAAACAGCGGTTCGGGCAATCCCAGCGACGCCACCAAAGAAAAGGGAGAAAAGTTGATGGCGATCATCGTTGAGCGGTTATCGAAATTTCTCGTCGAACTGGCACACTCGCCGCTCGACGAACACTTCCCATTTGCACGCCGGAAATAAAACGACGCCTTAATCTTGCAATGCAACTGAGTCGCCGGTATCCCAGCTGGGAGGGGAAGCGACAAACGCATTGCGGGCGCGATCCCAGGCACGGGTCTCGCCGTCATCGTATCCGGACTGGTAGCCGCTGAGCCAGACCATACTGGCCCCGTAAACGAAACAGCTGACGGCGGCAACGCCCAGAAAGAGTTTACGCGACATGAATCCACCCCACAAACGGCGGTGTTGCAGCAAATGCACCCACCCGATTAACGTTAAGAAACGATGAAGATCACGTGAATATTATTTGCATTATACGTTCTTATCAAGATCGAAATCCCTCTGAATTTCCCGGTTCATACCATTCTTAACAAAGTTGATCATCGTGATATATGAAAACGGCAATTACTTCACTGCCTCGACGATTTCCAAGTGGCAGCGATCTAGAGTTTCCTAACAGTTCTGCCCCTTTCACTTCCACGTCAGACTTGAACGTCATGCAACCACACGGGACACTGGATGAATACGATCTCCCCCCGTATGACCGGTCGTCGGTTTCTTCCGCCGTGACATGCAATATTGAATGGTCCATATGACAAATGTCGGCAAGGTCTATCTCGTTGGAGCCGGACCGGGTGATCCCGGTTTGCTCACGTTGCGCGGCTACGAACTGTTGCAGCGCGCCGATGTCGTGCTGTATGACGGGCTGGTCCACCCCCTCGTCTTGGCATTCGCTAAGGGAGAACTCGTTCGCACATCGCGCGCCAATAAAAATGAAGATGCCGCAAAAAAACAGTCAGCCATTCACGAACTCCTGATCGGTGCGGCGCGCGAGGGGAAAACCGTCGTCAGGCTTAAGGGAGGCGACCCGCTGATTTTCGGTCGTGGCGGTGAAGAAGCCCTCGCCCTGACAGATGCGGAAATTCCTTACGAAATCGTCCCCGGCATCACCGCGGCGACCGCGGCCTGCGCCTACGCCGGTATTCCGTTGACGCATCGCGAATCGGCATCGGCGGTCGCGCTGATTACTGGTCACGAAGACCCTACCAAGCCCGAGTCATCACTCGATTACGGTGAACTGGCCAAATTCCCCGGCACGCTCGTTTTTTATATGGGGCTTCATCGCTTGGAAGCAATTGTTGATGCGCTAATCGCCGCGGGACGCAATCCTGCGGAAGCGGCGGCGGTCATCAGTCAGGCAACCACACCGATGCAACAGACGGTAACCGCGGCCCTGTCAGAACTCCCCACCCGTGTTCGCGAGGCGAACGTCCATGCTCCATCGGTGATCGTCGTCGGAGCCGTCGCTGATTTACGATCGACGATTCAATGGGTAGAAAAACGTCCGTTGTTCGGAAAGCGGATCGGCATTACGCGGGCCGAAGGACAGTCGTCGGAAGTTATCAAACAGGCGTGGGAACTTGGAGCCGAGCCGGTTCTGATGCCGATGATCGAAATCCTGCCACCGGACGACTGGGCGGCTGTCGATGCCGTCATCGATCGGTTAAATGAATTCGACTGGCTGATCTTCACGAGCGCCAACGGCGTACGTGGGCTGCTTGACCGACTTTACGACACCGGTCACGATCTCCGTAAACTTTCGTGCATTCAACTCGCCGCCATCGGACCGGCAACGGCAGAAACGTTGAACGCCTATCACCTGCGAGCCGATCTCGTGCCGACAGAGTATCGCGGCGAAGCGCTTGCCGACGCCTTGTCGCCTCTCGTCTGCGGCAAAAAAGTATTGTGGGCCCGAGCGAATCGCGGACGGGATATTATACCAGAGCAATTAAAAGCATCCGGAGCCGATTACGAAGAGATAGTGGTTTACAATCATCGCGACGTTGCATCGCTCCCTGACGAACTGCAAATACAGCTTGCGCACGGTTCGATCGATTGGATCACCCTCAGCAGCCCTGCGATCGCCCGGCAGTTTCGCACCATCATGGCGGACGAAACATTATCGGCTCTTCAGGAGGGTAAATTTCGTCTCGTCAGCATCAGTCCTGTCACCACGGCCGCTGCAAACGAGGTTGGTTTACCAATCTCCGCCGAAGCGACGGAATACACCTGGAACGGAATATTCCAGGCAATTCGACGAGCGGAAGAAATTTCACGCGGCGATTGACTGGCGATATGACACGCTGTCCACGATACTGGATTGAAGCCGATGGTGAGGCAGCGCGACGAAATGTCGTACACCCCACCCGACAATTCATACCCTCACGAAAAAATATCCGCATGACGCTTCTGAAAATATCGCAAGGGGTCGTTTACGACCCGAAAAACAATATCAACGGCGAAATCCGCGACATCTGGATTCAGGACGGCAAGATTGTTGGTTTGCCGCTCGATCCTGCGACGCGTCCCGACAAAACCATCGATGCCACCGGCATGGTGATCATGGCGGGTGGAATCGACATGCACTGTCATATCGCCGGCCCGAAGGTCAACACCGCCCGCAAGATGATGCCCGACGACAAGCGTATTGCACGAGTTGTGAAGCGAACTCGCACGACCCGTTCGGGAACGGTGGGGAGTGTCCCTAGTACATTTGCGACCGGTTATCTGTACGCCGGATTAGGTTACACCACGGCATTCGATGCGGCGATTCCACCGTTGGGAGCACGACACGCTCACGAAGAATTGCAAGACACTCCGATCATCGACAAAGGCTTCTACGTCTTAATGGGTAACAACCATTACGTCATGAAGCAGATTCATGCAGGTGAACCGAAGCTGCTCAAGTCGTACATTGCCTGGCTGCTAAACGCGACGAAAGGGTATGCCTGCAAACTCGTCAACCCCGGAGGCGTCGAAGTCTGGAAAGGGGGAGGCGGCAATGTCACCGGTCTCGACGAAAGTGTCGAACATTTTGACGTCACACCACGGCAGATCATTCAGCAGGTTGCCCAGGCCGCAGGCGAGTTGAAACTGCCGCATCCGGTGCATATTCACTGTAACAATCTCGGCATGCCCGGCAATTTCCAGACGACGCTCGACACGATGCAGGCACTCGAAGGGCACATTGGGCATCTCACGCACATTCAGTTTCACAGCTACGGCGGCGATGCCGACGATCCGCTCTCCTTCCGCTCGGAAGTCACGAAACTCGCGGAGTACGTCAACTCGCACAAAAATCTCACAATCGACGTCGGCCAGGTGATGTTCGGAGAAACGACGTCGATGACAGGCGACGGACCGCTTGGTTATTTCCTGCACAAAGTGACCGGACGCAAATGGTTTTCTGCTGATACCGAAATGGAAACCGGCTGCGGGATCGTGCCGATCACCTATAAAGACAAAAGTCTGGTGCACGCCTTGCAATGGGCGATCGGTCTCGAATGGTTTTTGCTGATGGACGACCCCTGGCGAGTCGCCCTTACGACCGATCATCCCAACGGAGCCTCGTTCCTCGCGTATCCCGCGATCATCGCGTTGCTTATGGATAAAAACCGAAGACGCGACGTTCTCAATGGTCTGCCGCCGAAAGTGCGCGAGCGGTGTGTGCTCGGTGATCTCGATCGTGAATACACGCTGAATGAGATTGCCATCATCACACGCGCGGCTCCCGCAAAACTGTTGGGGCTCGATCGCAAGGGACATCTCGGCCTCGATGCCGATGGCGATGTGACGATCTATCAACCGCAGGATGACGTACAATTGATGTTCGAACTGCCGCGCTACGTGATTCGCAACGGCCAGATCGTCGTTGAAGATGGTGAAGTTCGCGAGAGTCTCGAAGGCAAACTGCTGCACGTCGCCCCGAGTTACGACGAGGCCGCCGTCGACGACATCCAAAACTGGTTTGAAGAACATTACACGATCCGCTTCCGCAATTATCCTGTCGACGACAGTTATCTGCACGAGCACGAAATCATCGAAACGATATAACACCCCTCCTCCCTATCTCACTTGAGGAAGGTCGGGGTGAGGGTACCCATTGCCGCGGTCATTGACAGGGGACTAAACAAAAAAGTGCTTCGCAATGGCTCGCGAGCGTCCCTTTTGTATAAGTCCATTGCGATCTCGTTCATCGTTTCATCATAATAAGGCGATCGATTCCATTCTTTACGGTAAAAGGAAGATCGTTATGAAATATCCTGCTTCTCGACCGTGGCTTCGATTTTTTGTTCTCTTCGTCGTTGCGACTACCCTGCAGAGTGCCCGGGCCGACGTTTCGCTCGTCGTCGATGGCGAACCAAAAGCGGCGATTTTCGTCCCCGATCGTATCTGGGATGACGCCGTTGCGAATCCCGAGCAGATCAATATCTGGAGTACACTCGATGCAGAAGCCAATCGCCGTCGGCTTCGTGAATCGGTGAAGGATATGGTCGGCATCATCCAGCGGATGACCGGTGCCACGCTCTCGGTCGAAGTCGGCTTGCCGCAAGCCGGCGACACGCGCACGGCGATTCTCATCGGCGAATATGCCAACGACAAATTCGGTGCGCCGCAAGACAAACATCCCTATGAACAGGGATTGCGCATCGTCATCGACAACGACAATTCCATCGGGCTCGGCGGCGAATCGGACCTTGCGACCAGTTACGCCATTTATACCCTGCTCGATCAGCTCGGCTGCCGCTGGTTTATGCCGAGTGCGATGGGAGAGGTACTTCCCGAAACGAAGACGATCACTTTAAAATCACAAGATGTCTCGACCGGTCCTTACACGTATTATCGAGGTCTCTGGTATTGCGATAACGATTTCGGCCGTCGCAACCGGCTGGGTGGTATGGCAATCGCCGCAGGACATTCTCTTGAGATCATGGTCACCGATGAATTCCGAAAAGAGCATCCCGAAATTCGCGCGATTATCAAAGGGGAACCGCACGATCACTGGGTCAAATGGACGCATCCGCTCGTTGCCGAGGCAGTGATCAAAGGCTGCATGGAGAGTATGAAGCAATATCCCGATCAGAAATCGCTTTCACTCTCGCCGAACGACGGAGCGACATGGGACGAATCGGATGATACCAAATACGATGCAGGTGATTTCGACGAGGCGTTGCAGACTGTCGCCAAAGCCGACCGGTTAATGGTTCTCTGCAACCGCGTCGCCGAAGCGGTTACGAAGGTTTATCCTGACATGAAATTTGGCGTGCTGGCGTACGTCGACTACACCCGTCCGCCGGTCCGCGAGAAACCACACCCCGCCATCGTTCCGCAGATTGCACCGATCATTTTCAGTCGAGCACAACCGATGGATGATCTCGGCGAACCGAATAACGCCTCGGTCCGACACATCGTCGAGGGTTGGGGTAAACTCGTCCCTGCAACGAGTTACTATTTTTACGGATACAACCTCGCCGAAGTTTCGTCGCCGAACCCGATGATCACGAAGTGGGGACACGATATTCCCTATATTTACGAGAAGGGAGCCTGCCGTTATTGGCAACCCGAGACAATCACCAACTTCGAAACATCGATGCACGCGCATTGGCTGGGCCTTCGCATGGCATGGGATCCATCGCAAAAACCAGCCGAGATCATCGATGAAATCAACACGACGTTTTATGGCCACGCGGCCGAACCAATGGCGGCATACTGGAATTTCATCGACAAGACGTGGGTCGACACTCCCGAATACGCCGGCTGCGGTTTCGGACATCTGCGTCGCTGGAACCTCAAAAACATGACCGAAGCCCGCCGATTGATGGACGCCGGGATCGCTGCCTGTCAAACCGATGATGAAAAAACCCGCGTCGACATGGCCAATGAATCGCTGAAATTGTTCGAGATGTTCATGAAACAGCGCCGCGACCTCGCCGAGGGGAACTGGAAATTGCTTGACGAACAGGTGAAGGAATACCGACAGAAGTTGATCGAAGTTGGGGAGAAGTATCAACCACAATTTGCGTTCTCGCGGATGGGCTGGACCGGCGAAAATACGCTGACAGTACGATACTCCGATTATTTTTACGGTGTAACGCACACTGACGCTGCCAGAATTCGCAACGAACACACATTGCTCGTCGCACCGATGAAGAATTGGAAATTTCAGCCGGATAAAGAGAAACAGGGTGAAGCCGACGGCTGGTTCAAACCCGAGTTCGACGATTCATCGTGGCGCAGCACCAACTGCGTCGTCGACACATGGTCGTCACTCGGTTTGCACAACTATATGGGGAGCGCGTGGTATCGTATGAACGTCAAAGTTCTCGACGTCCCTCCTGGAAAGAAAATCAAACTCTGGATCGGCTCGACCGATGGCCGCGTGAAAGTCTATATCAACGACCGGCACATTCCTTACGTGGACGACAAAGGGGAAACCACCGAATCGGTGAGCGGTTTCTGCCAGCCGTTTACGTTCGATATCACCTCTGCACTCAAACCCGAAGAGAACAATACGATCGCTCTGTACTGCACGCGCGAAGTGGTCAATGAACTCGGCACCGGTGGCCTGTTAGCCCCGGCGGCGATTTATGCCGAGTGAGTTTTCTCATTTGTAACACCTGGCGAGTCGCCAAGGGTCGATGGTCCAACAATCCCTCCCGGTCGATGACCGGAGGCCAGAAGCAAAGATTTTTTTCCATGCCTCCCCCCATCGTTTTTCGCGGCCAACTTGTATTACCCGACCACATTGTCACCGGGGCGATGTTGGTTCGCGATGGCCGGATTGTAGAAATTCTCGATCTGGCGGCGGTCGTTCCTGACGATGCAGTGATTGTCGACGCCGGTGACGGTTATCTCTCGCCGGGGTTCGTCGATCTGCACGTGCATGGTGGGCTTGGTGGCGACTTTATGGACGGGACCACAGAAGCCTTTCAGAATGCATTGACGGCCCATGTCCGGCATGGCACGACACGAATGGCAATTACAACGACCGTCGCACGGCACGAACAAATTCTTGCCACATTACAACTGGCGCGTCAGTTTCGAAAGTCGCCTTATCCAGCAGGAGCGAGGGTCCTAGGCGCTCACTTTTATGGACCTTATTTTCGGTACGAGGCAAAAGGGGCTCACCCGGGAGCAGCCATTCGCCCGGCGATTTCTGAAGAATTCGAACAATATCTTGAATTTGCCGACGACCTCGTCACCGCAACCGTCGCCCCGGAAATCGAAGGGGCGAAGGAATTCGCCCTGGCTTGCCGTGAACGAGGCGTGAGAACGAATGTCGGTCATTCCTGGGCGACATTTGCACAAATGGAAGAAGCGGTCGACTGGGGCGTGCGACACGTCGACCATCTGTTTTGTGCGATGTCTGACAAGACCAGACTGCGTCAATTTCAGATGTATCCCATGCAGGGAGGCGTTCTTGAGGCAACGCTGTTTTTCGACGATCTGACAACCGAGGTGATCGCCGACGGAAAACATCTCGACTCGGGATTACTTAAACTCGCCCTCAAAATCAAAGGATCAGACAAGCTTGCGCTCGTCACCGATTGCAGCCGCGCGCTCGATATGCCCGATGGCAACTACATGATCGGCCCGCTCGACGGGGGTGAACCACTGATGAAAAAGAACGGTGTCGGTCAGATGCCCGACGGACTTGGTTTGGCTTCGAGTGTCGAAGGAATGGATCACATGCTTCGCACATTCATCGAATACACCGGCTGCCCGTTGTGGGAAGCGGTGAAGATGGCGTCTCTTACTCCTGCCCGTATCGCCGGTCGCGACGCTGAACTCGGCAGCCTCGAACGGGACAAGGTTGCCGACGTTGTTGTGTTCGATCGCGATCTAAACGTCAAACGCGTCTTCATCGACGGCGGCGAGATCAAACTCTATTGAACCGATCTGTTGCCCCCTCTTCCTCTGGGATGCGACTGCCCCAGAGGAAGGTGATTCCTGGATCTGCTATTCCGTCAGTTCGAGTATCTTGACGTTCTTGAACCAGACTTTATGGCCGTGGTCCTGGAAGCCGAGATATCCCTTGCGGGGGAAATCTTTCAGGGCTTTAGTGAATTTGTTCGATGAACCATCGGGACGAACACCCGGCTCGACCCATTCGTCAGCATTCACCGATGAGACCTCCACGCCGTTGACTTTGATGCTCATCATCGGGCCTTTGCAGGTGATTTCCATCGTATCCCATTTTCCGTGACCATGCGTGGCATTCACTCGAATCGGAACGAGATCGTACAATGCACCAAAGTCGTGCATTCCGGTGCCGTTGCCGCTCAAGACTTGTGCTTCGATTCCGGTTTGTACGGGATCGTTGGGATCGCCAATTCGAAAAAAGACACCGGAGTTGCAGTCGTCCCCCATCAGCACGTCGCAGCGAAACACAAAATCGGCGAACTGATCTTCGTGAATGACGAGATACCCTCCCGACTGGTATGGAACGATCGAATGCTGCTCGATGGACGCCGCAATCTCTTTTCCGTTGTTGCATTTCCACCCATCAAGCGATTCGCCGTCGAACAACAATTTCCAACCCTTGGCTTGTTCATAAGATGTGAGAGCGTTGTCGGCGGGGGCATTGTCGGCGATGCGGCTTTCGGCTTCGGCATGGGCTTTTTCCATGACGCTGGCCAGGGTAATCGGTTTTCCCCCCTGACGTTTGCTTTCATCAGCCGCTTCCATAAAGGCATAAATTTCAAGTGATTCTTCTTCGCTCACCGGGGCGACGCCCGTGCGGAAGAACTTGACAATTTCGACGAGAAGTTCTTTATAGCTGCCCTTCGAACCGAATGTGGCTTCGCCGCCGGTTCCTGTAGCTGTGCCGCCGTATCCTCCGGGACCACCCTTGCGATAGCCGCGGAAAACGCCACTGCGATCGTTCGCCCAGACACCGGTGACCTCATCCATATCTTCGTTGCTGATGGTGCGAGTGGCCGTGAGACAGCCGGTCCCCATCGTCGTGAACAGGAGTTCGACACCATGAATGCCATACCAGAACAAATCGGGATGCGTCGGTTCGAGACTGGCCGGACTGTACGTCTCGGCGTGCTGCACTTTACCGACTTTACCGTGACGAACGTCTTGCGTTCCTTCGTAATAGCGAAGCGAAGACGATGTGAAGATTGGCACGTTGTACTTTCGGGCCAACTCGTAAATGGCGACCGCATCGGTCAGGCTACCGGCGACCGGCTTGTCAATAAAGCACGGCTTTCCTGCTTTAAGTACGGGAATGAGTTGTTCGAGGTGCGGCCGACCGTCGTTGGTTTCGAGAAACACGACATCCACCTTTTCCAGCAGTGCATCAATTGAATCGACGATCTCGACATCCATCTTTACGACCTGCTCGATGTAGCCCGGTACACGAATCGTACTCGATTCGATATCGGGACTCCCCTTGGGATATGCCGCAACGATGCGACAACCGGCCAGTTCTTCAGGAACTTCAGCGGCATTGAGCATGCTGGTGAATGCGATGGCGTGTGACGTATCGAGACCGATAATTCCCGCCTTCAACTCTTTACTCGGTTCGTCGGCATAAATACCAGGGGAAAATGCCGCCATGACGCCGGACACAATGGCGAGGAAGCCGAGGGTGAGTGCCCTCTCTTTGCGTTTGAGTTGCATGGAATATCTCCAGAAAAAACAGGGGGGATCAAGTTGTGTGCCATGGACGCGACGACACGTCGTACATCTACATATCGTAACCAAACTCAAGTAGCGAAACCAACCCAACGGGCCATTATGAGAATGCCCATTGCTTCAACGACCACATACCATTTAAGATAGAGTGGACTCAGCGTGAATGATACTGCTCCCACCGACAAAAAGGAGACGCAATGACAATCAAAATGCGAACGCTGTACGGAGTAGGCGTATTACTACTGCTCGCCAGCGGCGGAATGATGGTCAGGGAGGAGCCGTCGAGCCAGGCGCAGGGGCAGACCAAAAACAGCAAATCGAAGAAGGACGACAAAGCGTCGGTAAAGGCGATCGACATTCGCGCCGAAGAAGTGCAGGAGAGTTTCATTCGCGATTCGGTAAAACTGGCACGCGACTACGAAGATGCCGGACTGCTCGAAAAGTCGAAACAAGTACTGGAAACGATCGTTAAACTGAAAGACGATCTCCCGGGCCTGAAGGATAAGATCAAAACACTCGACGAAGAGTTACTGAGCGCGAATAACGCCGAGGTTGAAATCGACGCGTCGAAAGGCTGGGGAAACCCGATTGGTCAGGTCTATAAAAATCAGACCGTTCGCTTTCAGGCGTCGGGCTCTTATCGCCTCGTGACAAATCTCAATCTCGACGCGACAGGCTTCTCGAATCGCGATCCGATTACCGACCTCGCCGAAGGAGTTCCTTTAGGAGCACTGATCGGCATGGTTGTGGACAAAGACAAGAAGACCGAAATCTTTCTTGTCAGTTCCGCGACCGACTATTCCCCGAAAATGGACGGTATCCTGTTCCTCAAGATCAATCTCCCCCTGGGACACAAGAGCTCGGGAAAACTAAAGGTCAAGATCAGCGGAAACATCGAGACGAGATAATACCGCAAGCAAAGCGTCGGGTCAGTTGTAGCCCGAAATGGGTAGCGGGCAGGTGTTATTGAGGAGACGATTCGTGATTCTGCGACGAAATCAACTCGTTTCGCTCTTCCAGCAATGGAATCACCTGATTGAGAATCTGGCGCATATCCCGAATGATGCCACTCTCCAGTTCTTCGGTTGAAATCCCCTCACAGGCCTCGACGCACGCGATCACACGACGGGCAACTTCCTGATTCTCGGGCGTATTCTGCGACGCTATCAAACCGTCGGCAGAAAGCACGAATTGCGGTGTTGTCATGTTGATACTTTCACCCTATCGGAACCGAAATACAGCAAACAAATCGCATGAGATGCGTTGCGAACGGATTGGTCTTTTTATTCATCGGCGTATAATCCAGATCGTATTCAGAGCGATTCTTGTTTAAATTCAGATGATTACGACAAATTGTGTCGATACGACGACTCCTGCGTCGTTAAAGTTTTCCAAGCCGGAATAATTTGCCAAATTGGGTTGTTTCGGCGACCCTCAACACGAAAAACATGGAAACTCGCGAATTGCTGTGATCGCGCAAATCAGAGAGAATTCACTATTTTCTGAACAGTCCATTGCGCTCTTTCAGCAGCGATGCTGCGGCAAAAGCACACGCCGCCGATGAAATCGACGCACCGAATGCACTTGTAAGCGAAATGACCTCTGCCTGACGGAGATCGGCGTGATTCCGAGCGATACGCAACGCCAGAAATTCACCGCTTCCCGAAACAAGAACCACGCGCGGAGGAATACTGCTACGGGAAACAACCGCTGATACGGCACCTTCTATTTGTTCGTATTGACGTTGCGCCAACTGACGGCACATTTCGTCGAGTTCGTCATTGCTCACCTCCGTGCAATCGCAGCAAATCATTCGCGCCAACCGCTCGGCTGCTTCATCGCGCGTCGCCGGTCGGCCGTTCGCCGTTTCACAGTCGGCCTCATCCTGTGCTACGTCGTTGCGCCAAATATAGACATCGTGCATCGTCGCAAACACTTCGGCCGCCAGACCAACTGTCGATTCTCCCAGTCGTACGTCACGCCCGATCGCACACAGTGGAGTCCTCTTGACTCCACTGTAGACAAGTTCGCCCGACGACAATCGTTCGCGATCGGTTCGTCCATGTGAATTCGGCAATCCATCGCACAGTGGTATTACATCGGTGGTCGTCGAACCAATATCGATAAGCAACCCGTTCCCTTCAGCAACAAACCGACCCGCGAATGTGGCCAGCAGATGCCAGTTCGCCGCTGCGACCAACTCGGGTGAATCGCGAGCGACATCTGGTGAGACGAACTCACCTGCGGTCTGCCAGACCATCACCGGCTTGCCGCATGCCACTTCCTCCACCGCTCCGAGAATGCAATCGACTCCTTCCGACTTCGTGCGAAAGCAATCAGCGAGTTCACCCGTCATCGTGACGGCCAAACCGTCGATACTATTGATCTCAATTATCCCGCGAAGGTTGTGCGCCAATTCGTGCGGATGCTTCCATAACGGAAACGCCCGAATCCGCGAGTTTCCGTACGAATCGCTCGATTTGAGGTTTGCCCCACCGATGTCGAGGCCGACAATGGTCATGTTTCTGACTTCACCTTATAAACCCGCTTCAGGTCTGAACCGTATCGTCTTACCGCAATCCCAGAATAACGATTCCAGCCGATCATCGCGTTCGAGCATCCGCTCCGCAAGATTGGTAGCTGTGAGTTGTCGATAACCGAGATAACTCGTCGTCAGCCGCGGATTGATTTCGACGATTAACGGATCGTTCGGTTGTTGAAAGGGAAGGATCAAATCAAACCCGACATACCCCCTGAGGCCGGGAACATTTCGACAAACCGTGCGTATCATTCGACAAATCGATGCCTGCACATCGGCAGCCAGCGCCGGTTCGACCGGAAGCTCTCCCCCTTCATAAGCGAATTCCTTCTCGACATTGATGTACTGTCGGCCTATCGGAAATATGTCGCATTCCTCTTGTGAGTAAAATAACGCCGAACACGACAATGACATCCCGGCGATGTAAGGCTGCAAGAGATATTCTACGTCAGAATTCCGATGCGTATCCAGCAATGTACGATACGCTTCAATTGCGTCGGCGAAATCAACTCGATGCATCCCCTGCGAGCCGGCACCGTCTCGCGGTTTAAGTACACAACCATTCTCACAATTCATGTCCATCTCATCGAACGCAGCCAACCGGTAGCGAGAAAGTGGTTGCGTTTCGATCGTCGGTAGTCGTAGCAACCTTAGGAATCGAAATGTTTCCCATTTGTCGCTACACAGTCGAATCGCCTCGGCAGAAGGCCCGAGTAACCGGCATCCGCGACTTTCGAAAAACTCGGCACGCGCGGCGAGTATGCCGTGCGACTCCGGTGCGATCACCAATACATCGGATAGATCACCAATCAAGCGTTCCCAGGCACTTCGTTCTTCCTCCGGTCCGCTGACGGGAATCACGTTTACGCCATCGAAACGAGGAGTTCCCCATCGTCTATCCCATGTGGTCCAGATTTCCAAGTCAGAAACACGGCTGAAATCGGCCAGAATGGCCGACAGCATCGCCTTCCCTTCCCGAAAGAGTGAGTCCGAGGGATGGCGTGCTTCGCATCCTCCGCCGCAAATCGATTCCGAAACCAGCACGCGTCGTTTCGAACGATGAACCAAAGTGACTTCTCCACAACAATCAGACGAAAATGAACTTGACGATGGAATACGTCGATCGATGAAATATAATCGAACCCAAAATCAATGACGGTACTCGCGACTAGAACTGGTTTCATAACCCGGTTGGCGACGTAATGATCGTCCAAATTGTCCTGAAAAACTCAAAGTCCAGAGGGTTATGAAACTGCTTGTAAGAACTCTGACGCAAAACGAGTTTCAACTCAAGGGATCGCTTCAATAGTCGGGAATGAAAGAGATGCTCTTCGGATCACCGTTGAGACGCATGGCCAATTACGACGAAGAGACAGAGTCAGAAGCTCTCAAACTCAAGTGGCTCCTGATAGCCGGGGTCGCATTTTTAGTTTCGGCGTATTATTCGTATCGTGAATTCAAATACCTCGTCTGGGGAAAAACCGTTGCCGCTGTCGTCACGCGGACGTACGAACATCAGGAACTCAGTCGCCGGGGCCGGAAAAAAACAGTACGTGTCGTCGAATACGCATTCGACGACGAAAACAACACGAACTGGAGAGAACGCGATACGGTCCCGCTGAAGAGGACGATCACCGAACCGCTCGTCGCAGTTCAGTACCTGCCGGGCGAAAGAAAATCGTCGCGGCTCGAAGGAAACTCTCATTACTTTGCCGTATGGGTTTTTCTCGGTTGTGTCACTTGGCTTGGGTATTCGTTCTTCCGGCTTTATCAGGAGGCCAACGAACCGGTCAGGCGTGCACGGCCAGGTTCACGAAAACCTCGCGTGCGTGATTTTTAACGACGCGAATGACAGGAGACCTGCTTTTCGATCGCTTTCCATTTACACGTTACCGGTCTCGAAATGCGTGATGACCGAATACTCGATTCTGTTGTTCTTCTGTGCGATACCGACTTCGTCTGCCAATTCGACTCATGACGAATGCAAACGGACCTTGTTCCAGCGTCTGCAGGTGCAACAGTGCCTCCTCGGTGATACATTAGAGCATGCGAATGCCTTTCCCGATCTATCCGCAAAAAAGTAAGTCGACTCTCGGAGAACGTTTCATGCCGCGCACCTTGCTTGTCCTGACCCTTCTGCTGATTTCCTCGACAGTCTCTGCCGCTTCTCCTGACTTGATTCTGCATCACGGCAAGGTCGTCACTGTCGATCACGAGTTCTCGATCGTCGAAGCATTTGCGGTCACGGGAGACCGCATTTCTGCGGTGGGAACGAACGATGAGATTCTCAAACTCAAAGGGCCGGAGACAATCCTCGTCGACGCCGAAGGGAAATGCGTCATCCCTGGTCTGATCGACTCGCACGTTCACGCGACGGGAGCATCGCTGTACGAGTTCGATCATCCGATCCCCGAGATGGATACGATTGCCGATGTCCTGCAGCATATCGCCTATCGCACGACACAAGTGCAGGAGGGGGACTGGATCATCCTCAGCCAGGTTTTCATCACCCGCTTGCGCGATCAACGGTATCCGACGCGAAACGAACTCGATCGGGTCGCGCCGAAGAATCCGGTGATGTTTCGCACCGGCCCCGATTGCGCTCTCAATTCGCTCGCTCTCGAACTCAGCGGCATCGATAAGAATTTCA
This sequence comes from Planctomycetota bacterium, assembly GCA_027618475.1. Taxonomy (GTDB): domain Bacteria; phylum Planctomycetota; class Planctomycetia; order Planctomycetales; family Planctomycetaceae; genus JAQCEJ01. The sequence goes on from JAQCEJ010000044.1 coordinate 40,147, forward strand.
CACTCCCCGAAGGTTCGACCGGTCTGATCGAACGCGACGAAAGCGGCGAGCCGACCGGCATCCTCCGTAATGCCTCGGGGTATGTCAAAACGAAATCGAACGAACGCTCTCCCAATAACGACGAACGTCGCGAGAGACTGCGATTGCTGCTCGCCGATTACAATTCGGTGGGGCTCACCAGTATCGCCGACCGTGGTGCCGGAGAAGGTGCGATCGCACTCTACAAAGAATTGTTCGACCGCGGTGAATTGACCTGCCGGGTCTTCATGTCGTACACCGTTTCGGGTTCGGCCCCCATCGAAGAGATCGAAAAGCAAATCCAGAAAGCGGCCGATCACCCGCTGCACGCCGAAGATCGCTGGCTCTGGGTGCGGGGAATCAAAGCATTTCTGGACGGAGGCATGCTCACCGGCAGTGCGTACATGAGAGAGCCGTGGGGGGTCAGCGACATCTACTCGATCCGCGATCCCGAGTATCGGGGAATTCGTTTCATCCCCTCCGATAAACTCGAACACATGGCCCGCTACGCTCTTGAACACGATTTGCAGTTCACGGCTCATTCCGTCGGCGACGGAGCCGTCCATGCTCTCATCGACGCTTACACGGCGATTAACGAAACGCTCCCCGTGCGCGATCTGCGTCCCTGCATCACGCATTGCAATTTCATGTCGGCCGAGGCGATCGCGCAGATGAAAAAAATCGGTGTCGTCGCCGATTTGCAGCCCGCCTGGCTCTGGCTCGACGGCGCCACGCTCGAACGTCAATTCGGCAGCGACCGGCTGGCTTACTTTCAGCCGTACAAGTCGATGTTCGACGCCGGCGTTTTCTGCGGGGGAGGGTCTGACCATATGCAAAAAATCGGCAGCCTCCGTTCGGTGAATCCGTACAATCCCTTCCTGGCGATGTGGATCACAATCACCCGCGAACCTCGCCGGCTCGATCATGTGTTTCATCCCGAGCAATGCCTCTCCCGCGAACAGGCCTTGAGATTGTACACGATCAATAATGCGTATCTCACATTCGAAGAACAGCACAAAGGATCGCTGGAAGTCGGCAAGCTCGCCGACTTCGCCATTCTGAACGACGATCTGCTGACATGCCCCGAGGAACGCATTCGGGAGATCACCGTCCACAAGACCTATGTCGGAGGGTCGCAGGTCTATGCCGAGAAAGTGAATGAATAGCAGCATTGTTCTTGTCCTCCTGAAGAGCCCCCGCGAGGCCCATCGATCGGTCTCGCGCAACCGATCCGAGAGACTGCCTCGTCACCCAAACGGAGTGAGTTGCGCCAGGCCCCGAAAAACCGAGAAATTTCAGTCCTTTACCCCTCGCCGTTGCGCTCTCGTGCATCGTTGTTTCAGAATGC
>JAQCEJ010000173.1 GCA_027618475.1 Planctomycetota bacterium
ATTGGCAGAAATTGACAACCCTAAAGCTAGGGCGCAAATTTCGTGCCGAACAATACTGGGTTTATCCCCGCCGTTCTCCCCCGGTAAGATGTCCCTTCGCACGCCTCAGCCCCAGCGAGACCGGCGCGATTCAATTCAGAGAAGCACGACGGGGATAAACCCCGCCGCTCGGGTGACGATCAACCCCCTGATGTGGCATGTTGCAATGGGAGCTGGCATAATGCTGGTTTCTCGTTCGTCACCTCTTTTGTCGAGTCGAACCGATGAAACCACTTGCCGTCGTCGGGGCTGTTTGTCTGCTGCTGGTGTTGCTTTCGTCGGCGTTTCCCTCGGAGAAAACGACGTCGCGAAGTCTTCGAACAAACAGGCCGGTCTCGCAAAACACCAACTGGCCGAAGTGGCGCGGGCCGCATGCCGATGGTGTGGCTGATGGTCGAACGTTGCCGACGTCGTGGAGCACGACCGAAAATCTCCGCTGGTCGGTGACGCTTCCCGGCTGGGGGACGAGTTCACCGGTTGTCTTCGACGATCGTCTGTTTATCACAACCGAAGTCGAGCTCTCCGACGAAACGGCAGAGAAGAAAAAATCGCTGCTGACGCTCTGTTACGATCGCAACACCGGCGCCGAACTCTGGCGGCATGATTTCGGGTTGGGGGTCGATCAGCGGACGCATGAAAAATCGAACCTCGCCGTCAACACGCCGGCCGTCACCGACGACGCCCTCTACGTCGCGTTTGGCAATGCCGAAATCGCCCGCTATTCACACGACGGCGAACTGCAATGGGTCAACCGTTACATTCCCGCGTTCGGCGACCCGAAGATGGCGTGGGGGTATTCGCCGAGTCCGCTTGTGCTGGAAGAGGGTGTGCTCTTTCCGTGGGATCATCACACGGGGCCCTGTTTTCTGATTGGATTGGATCCCGAATCGGGTGAAATTCGCTGGAAGAAAGACCGGCCGATCGGGACAGCTCATGCCACGCCGTTGCTCGTTGCGCACGACGGGCAGTCCGACATTCTCGTACCGGGAAAGAACAAATTGACCGCCTTCGATGCCGTGACGCACGAACAACTGTGGGTCTATGGCGAGGGAGAAGGGCCGTTCAACGGCGAGATCATTTCGAGCCCCGTGTTTCACGACGGCGTCGTCTATTTGCAGTTGTGGCGTCAGAGTCCGATTCATGCGATTCGATTGCAGGCGAACGGTAAACCTCCGAAGCCGATGTGGATCAGCGAAAAACCGGGACCGGTCGAACCGTCTCTGTTGTATTATCGCGGGTCGGTTTACGCGCTGATGGACAACGGCGTACTCGTCTGCCTCGATGCGAAAACTGGGAAAGAGAACTACCGCGAACGGCTCGGCGGTGATTGCAACTCGTCTCCCGTCGCGGGGGACGGCAAGATCTACGCCAGCAACAACGACGGCACCACCTTCGTCATCAACGCGGGAAAATCATTCAAACTGATCGCCAAAAACGAACTCGAAGAACGCATAACCGCCTCCCCTGCGATTTCAGGCGAAGTGATGTTCTACCGCACCGATTCGCATCTGTATGGCATTGGCGAGACTCAGAAATCGCATCGGTGACATTGACCGATGTCTGCGGCAATTTCCGTTTCTTTCGGACATTCATTCCGGCATGAGGAGAACCAACCATGAATACCAATCGCTTCGACCCGCGGTTTTCAGACGTGATGCGTTCCTCTGCAATGGCCTGTCTTTTGGCGATCGCATTCTCCACCGCCGTTAATGCCGGCGAACCTGCCAGGTTGATCTCGCATTGGCCACTCGCGAAAAATGCCCGCGACGCGGTCGGCTCGGCACATGGCGAGGCCGCCAACATTGAGTTTTCGGGAACCGAAGGAGCCGTGTTCAACGGGCGCGACAGTCTGATTACGATTCCCGATGCCGATGCGCTTGACCTGGGTCAGCGCGATTTTTCGATCGCGCTCAACGTGAAGTGCGAAACGCCGCTGCGGAATACGATGGGAGATCTTCTCAGCAAGTTCGATCCCGAGAAACGGCGTGGTATCAACTTTCATATCGCGGGGAGTGCTCCCTCTTATAACGGCATGTGCGATACCCGGCATGTTCATTTCGGCATCGACGACGGGTACCTCGGCGAATGGGACGACCGCGGCAAACCGTGGCCGTCGAATTCTCTCGTCTCGTGTATGCTGGTGCATAACGGTGAACTCTACTGCGGCATCGCCGACGCCGACAAAACCGAAGACAAGGCAAAGATGTTTCGTTACGCCGGGGGGCAGGAATGGGTCGATTGCGGACGGATCAGCGATGACGAGAACCATTACTCGATTCAGGCGATGGTCGTTCACAAAGGAAAGATTTACGCCGGGACGGGAATCTGGGACTGGGAGCAGGCGCGAGGGGGTCTGAAAGATTTGCCCGCCGCCGCGCCGTCACGCGTTTTCGTCTACGAAGGAGGAACCGAATGGCGCGATCTGGGACAGATCGGCACAGGGTCGCGCGTGCTCACGATGGCCAGTTTCGACGGAGATCTCTACGCCGGTATCGACAGTCATGGCGGGGGTCATGCTTATCGCTACGACGGCGAACAATGGCACGACTGCGGCGCCCCCGACGGGCGTAATTTCGAATGTTTCCTCCCGTTCGGGGGGAAACTGATCGTCTCGACGCATGGCAACGTCTACGAATATCTCGGCGAACAGTCGTGGAAAATGATCGGCAACGACCCGCACGAAATCAACCAGATTCACTCGTCGCAGGTCGTCGGCGGACAAATTTATCTCGGCACCTGGCCTCAAGGTTATGTGCTGCGACATGCCGGTGAGAAAGACTGGACGATCACCGGCCGGCTCGGTTTGCCCGAAGGAGAGCGACTCTGCAACGAAATCAACGCACTCACCGTCTATAACGGCAAGCTCTATGCGGGGGTCATTCCGAAAGCCGAGTTCTATCGCTACGAAAAAGATGGCGACTGGACGCTGCTCGGCCATCTCGCCGACCGCCCCGACTGGGAAGTCAACACCTATCCGACGTGGTTGCGTTTGACCTGTCTGACGATGTTTCAGGGGCGATTGTTCGGCTGCACCGGTTCATGTCAGGGACGAGCCCTCGATGCTCCGGTCGATGAATCGATGGGGCGCGTCTATTCGATTCAAGCGGGACAGGTCGTCAGCCACGAACACGACATCGGCGGAGAATGGACGCACCTCGTCGGCGTGCGCGACGGACGACATCTCAAGTTGTACGTCAATGGCAAACTCTCGTCGACGAGCGAACTTCGCGACGGCGATGCCTTCGACTTGAGCAACGACATGCCGCTGCTCATCGGTTTCGGCGCCCAAAATTATTTCACCGGCTCGATGGCCGACGTACGGCTGTATGACGGGGCGATTGATGACGAGACGATCGCGACACTCAGTACGAGCCCGTAAACTGGTAAGTTTTCTCGCCAAACATTGCTCGACTAGTGTTACGCTTCGAATACCAATTCGGCGTCGTCGAGGCGGATCAGACCTTGGCTGAGCGGACCGCCGGTGGGAACATCGAGCGTACCGTGTGAGGTCTTTTCGACGATGACGGCGACGCCGATACCATGACTGAGTTGATTGCTGCCGCCGTTCTGACTCTCCAGGCGAGCGGAAACCGAATACTTACGATAGTCGGCGGACAGAGACCCGGCGAACGGAGGTTCGAACGTCGTCGAGGCGTATTCGACGATCTGGTGGATGTCGTGGTTAGCGTTGGCGTATCCGAACAGCACCAGTCGGCAGGTGAAGTTCTGACACCAGACATCGCGGTAATAGTCGGGACGATCGTATGCCCCGCCCGAGGAATGAATCGAAAACGTGAACTGGCCCGGACGCGGATTCTGGATGTCCTGCACGAGAATGCCGCGCGTCCCTTGTGGAATCTTGCCGGCACCGTTGCCGGTGGCGAGACCGTAACCGATCGCGGCATGATGCGTCCCGCTGCGCGAGCGGACGTCGGCGACTTTCGCAAGAATGACGCCGAATTCATCTCCCTTCGCGAACGTATGCCGTGGTGTCGCGCGCCAGCCGGGAGTGGACTCGCTCACATCCAGCAACGCAGGCTCTTCGAAATCGAGATTCACCAGCGCGTCGTTTGAGTGACGGGGGATCGGTTGAATGCTCCCCCCAGGAACGGTACGGGCCTCGGTCGCCGGGCTGTTTCCGATAATCCCGGTGATCGGTTCTCCTTCGGTGGCCCGTAGCGGGCGTCCGGTTTTGTCGGGGAAAAAGGCTTCGTGACCGACCCCCAGCAGATGCAGCATGGTCGCTGTTAGGTCTTGCGGCTGCACGCGATTTTCGAGGGGATAGGCGCCGTTGCGATCGCTCGCCCCGTATGCTTGTGCGGTGCGGATGCCGGCTCCCGCCATCACGAAGTTGAAGACGTGGCCCCAGTGATCGCGACCTCCGGCGCCGTTGAATTTCGGCGTACGGCCCATCTCGCCGACGGCGACGACGAGCGTTTCGTCGAGAAGTCCCCGCGTGTCGAGGTCTTCGACGAGCGCGGTGAAACCGAGATCGAACTGCGGACAGAGGACATCTTTCATCCGCACATCATTCTGGGCGTGGGTGTCCCACAGCGGATTGTTCGCACTCAGATCGCCCGGCTCGCGCGGCCAGTTGACGAAGACCATCCGCACGCCGGCTTCGATCAGCCGACGGGCCAGCAGCACCGATTGCCCCCATTTGCCGCGGCCGTAACGGTCGCGAAGTTCGTCGGGTTCTTCTTCGAGCGCGAAGGCATGTCGTGCCGATCCCGATACGAGAATGCTTAGCGCGTCCTGCTGTAAGCGGTCGTATTCGCTGACGACGGTCGAAGTCGCCGCCAATCGCGTCGCGGCGTCGAATTCAGCCAGGAGAGATTCGCGCGACGATAATCGCAACCCTGAAACGTCGTCGGGTAAGCTGAAACCGTCGATCTTGAAGTTGGAGGCGGCGGGGTCGCAGCGAAAAATTTCGGGATCCCAGCGCGGACCAAGAAATCCGGCGTTCTGACCGGGCAGAAAGACGTTGGGATTGGCGACAATCGGTTCGGGCAGCATCACCGAACTGAAAGGCCCTTCGTTCGCCGGTCTGAGCATCTTCACAATCGAACCGAGCGTCGGCCAGTCGGTCGGGGCGAGTGCCCGCATGTTGGGTCCAACGTACTTATGCCCGGTATGAACCCAGTATCCCCCCGATTCGTGATTGTTGTCATCGGTCGCGAACGAACGGACGATTGCCAGTTTATCGGCGATGCAAGCCGTTCGGGGCAACAGTTCGCAGATGTTGATCCCGGGAACATTCGTCGAAATCGGTTGAAACGTGCCGCGGATTTCCGCCGGTGCTTCGGGCTTGGGGTCGAATGTTTCGTACTGCGACGGTCCGCCGGAGAGAAACAGATAAATCACATTTTTCGCCTGCCCGAATGTCGGGTCGTCGACGCTTCCGGGAGCAAGGGACGATTCTGCCGCGTGGGTTCGAGCCAGCAATTGCGACAGACCGAGCCCCAGAATGGGAATCCCTCCGATCCTCATCCATTCGCGGCGCGAGAGATTTGATCCCGTGAAATTCATCGTCTCTCCAGAACGACATTCTGAGAAGTGATCGCGAGTAAAGCTCGTCGCCGGGACGTAACATGCTGCGAATCGATCGGTGTTCTCTCGGGCGAGACCCTCCAATATACCATGCGGGCAAGGACGAGATAGCCCGAATATTCAGTTCGCCGAGAGTTCGAAGTCTTTTTCGTTGGTACCGGCGACAATATCGGCGGTGAGTGTCGTTTGCTTGTTGTATTTTTCCGGAATGAATTGTTCGGTCAATTCCATTTCACCGGTGGCAGGGGGAACGGCGGGGATTTTTTCTCCTGTTTTTCGTGTCCCCGTAATTTCGACTTTATGGCTGCCGATAACCGCTCCTTGAGCGCCAGTCAGCGTGTAAGTGCCATTTTCGATACGACCACCCGAAACCGGACCTTTTGTATCACCTGTGGGTACGAAGGCAATCGTTCCTACTTCTATCGGCTTGCCGTCGAATGAGACCTGTCCTGAGACATTGGCACGATCCAGATCCGATTTGCCGCAACCTGTCAGAGCGAACAGGGGGAGGACAAAGCAGGCGAAATATATCAGGCGATGGCATCGTGATAACATGGAAGCCCTTCAGAGAGATAGGAGTCGTTGAATGGTTAGAACTGGTTTCATCACCCGGTTGGCGACGAAATTTGCGTTCGAATCGCCCAGAAACTTCCGGCGTCCAGAAGGTTATGAAACGGCTTGCAGAGAGTCCTACAGATGCTGAATCTCTCCCGTCGAAAAGAGAGAACGAATCACAATAGTTCCGCGAAGAAAATATCGATACCTGTCAAAATTCTCCGAGAATTTCGCTTCCGCGTACCGTCGATAGACCACGCCAGATGTTGATGCTCATGCTTTCGCTGGCGAAGCGAACAGCACCGTCAGCCAATACGATGTGAACACCTCCTTCGTGACGGCTGCGCGCCGCCGCAGAGTCGGTGGTTGAACCATCTCCATTGGTCGAAGGGAGATTATCGAGCGGTCGGCCACCTGTCGTCTGCTGATCGCACCAGTTGCAGCAGGGGTAACACCGATCAGGGAGGGGACTGTTCGGCCCGAGTTCCGTGAAGAAAAAAGCGCCGGCGGGCTGGTCGGACCAGGCACTCCCCCGGAGGTCGGCGGGGGTGCCGGTCAAGCTTTCGGCCATTAACATCGTATTGCTGGTGCCGTCGTTGATGTCGCGAATCGGTGTCGAGGCATTCGGACGAAAGACGGCTTTGAGTGAAATATTCGTTGTATTCATGTCACTTAATTGATTGCCACTGAATACAGCGCTGTAGTTCGTCATGAATAATTGCTGGGTACCCGACCCGGCCTTGTGTGTCCCGCCGAGGCCATCGCTGGGACAAAGCAGCATCGGAACCGAGGCTCCTGTGGCGGCGGTATTGTTTCCATACCACAGAATTCCGGCGACGCTGAAATTGACAAGATTATAAGTATTCGATTGATCGATATAGGGCAACAAAAACACCAGCATGGGTGTGCGAGGGCCGGTAAACAGGCTGGTGGGAGAATTCCAGATCACGCCGGGAGGAAACACCTTATGGGTGTCGAGATAGTTGTGTAAGGCCAGGCCCAACTGCTTGATATTGTTACGACATTGCGTACGGCGGGCCGCTTCTCGTGCTTGCTGTACTGCAGGCAAAAGTAATGCGATCAGCACGGCGATGATGGCGATCACCACCAGGAGTTCGATCAACGTGAAACCCCGGCGTCGATGTTTTAGATGCCGCATGATAGACGACTCCTTAACAGAGGGACGAGTTAAAAAATGAACGAGTAATTGAATTAGTTGACACAGATCATGCGAAGCGTTAGCCGACATTTCCCATATGGCTTGAGCCTGGAACCGCTCCAGGCCTAAATCGCTCCCCAGCTTAACATCGCGCCCCCCCCGTGTCTAACGCGTGGTGATTTTTCTCCATTTTCTCTTCTACCCGCTGCTGGAGACCGTGAATCGGTCCCCGTCGAGTTGTTTTTCAGCGTCTCTCTCGGGTTCTGCGCAGAGCGCCTCCGTGAGGAACCTCGTGTTTAACTCTTTGATCCGCTCCCGAGTCATGTCACGTGACCAACGGCGGCGGAATCGCCAGCCGCGCAATACGGTCGAGAATGGCCGCGAACAGTCGCC
>JAQCEJ010000174.1 GCA_027618475.1 Planctomycetota bacterium
TCCCTGTGGGGGAGAGGGTCGCCAGGCGCGATGATGGGGCACGCTTGGCCTTAGCCGCCGGCGAACCAAACGAATTACACCACCTCGGTCGGGACTTCGAAGCCGTTGCGGTATTCGCGGGTCAACAGCTGATTTGCTTCGTCGTCGTCGATGCAGGTCTCGGTCACCGGGTCGATTGTCAGCAGACGGCCGAGCTGGTAGTTCATGTCGTCGAGCTGGAGGTTGTTCTCCGTCCGCAAGTGATCGAGCATCGCCGCCATCGTTTCGGAGGCTGCTTCGTCGTTGCCGAAGATTTCGGTGTTCTTGTTGAACGGAACCTGTTTTCCGAGACGGTACGAGACATTCGCGAGATGTCCGAGGGCACTCGAGTAGTGTCCTTCGAGAATCTCGGCGTTGAGGTCTTCCTTCTTTCGCGATTTGACGGCGGCGATAAAGTTGCCGAAGTTGCCGTCGCCGGGGCCCATATGGTAGTCGACGTCGACGATCGGTTCGCCTGTGTCGCTTCCCTTCTTATAGAACTTGCCGTCGTCACGAATTGTTCCGTCGTCGAAATGAAACATGTCGGTAATCGTGTTGCTGGCGACGAGTCCACGGACTTCGAAGATCAGTTTCGTCTCGCCGAAATCGCAGATGGTGAGCTGCGTGTTGGCGGTTTCCCCCTGGTCTTCGTAGCCGAAGCGTCCGCCGAGGCTGATGACTTTTGTGGGGAGGGTTCCGTCTTTGATCCCCCAGCGGGCGATGTCGAACTGATGGACCCCCTGGTTGCCGATGTCGCCGTTGCCGGTGTCCCAGAACCAGTGCCAGTTGTAATGCACGAGGTTTTCGTGATACGGCTGGTCGGGAGCGGGTCCGAGCCAGAGGTTGAAATCGAGTTCGGCGGGAGGCGTCGCCGGTTTTTTGAAGCCGATGCTGCCGCGCCGTTTGTAGCAGAGTCCACGTGCTACGCGGAGCGGGCCATAGGTCCCTGAGCGGGCGGCGGCGGTGATTCGTGCCCAGCGATTGTCGCTGCGGCTTTGCGTGCCGTGCTGGACGATGCGGTCGTACTTGCGGGCGGTTTCGACGGCGATGCGTCCTTCGTGAACGTTGTGACTGCACGGTTTTTCGACGTAGACATCTTTGCCCGCCTGACAGGCCCAGATCGTCATCAGCGAATGCCAGTGGTTGGGGGTCGCTACGGTAATGGCATCGATCGAATCGTCATCGAGAACCGTTTTGACATCCTTCACCGTTTGGGGCGTGTTCCCGGCGATATCTTTGACATACTTGACCGCCTCGGCGTAGGTTCGTTCGTCGGGATCGATCAGATAAACGATCTCGACGTCTTTCATCTTGGCGAGTTCGGCCATGTGGGCCCGGCCGCGGCCGTGGAGTCCGGCGATCGCGACGCGAACGCGGTCGTTCGCCCCGAGAACTTTGCCGAAGGAGGGTCGAGGTCCAAGCGTCAGCATCGCTCCGGAAGCAGTCAGCGACGTTCCGAGGAACTGACGACGAGTGAAGTGTGCCATGAGACTTACCTTTCTCGAAGATCGGTCGGAGAAAATAGGGGACCGGTTGCAATTCGCGTATGCTCTTATCCTCTCGGATGACGTGTGCAAGGTCAAGTGCTATTACGGTTCGGACGGACGGAGAACGGCCAGTGATCCACTGCGGAAGCCGTTCACGTCGCGGTTAACCCGATGCCCCGATACCATTGACGATCGACCACTCGACCGATTATGACGGCGATAAAACCTCCTCTTTAGAAAGCGACGATACGATGGTTTCACGACAATTTAATTTCTCAGCCGGTCCCGCCGTTCTGCCGGAATCGGTCCTCATGCAGGCGCGCGAAGATCTGCTCTCGCTCGACGGCACCGGCATCGGCATTCTCGAACATTCGCATCGCGGCAAGGCGTTTCTGAAAGTCTACGAGCAAACCGTCGCCCTTTGTCGTGAACTCGGCAATATTCCCGACGATTATGAAGTCCTCTTTCTGCAAGGGGGAGCCTCGTCGCAGTTCTTTATGATCCCCATGAGTTTTCTCACTCCGGAGACCACCGCTGATTACTGGGTTACCGGTGCGTGGTCCGAAAAGGCGGTCGAGGAATGCAAGCGGTTCGGCATCGCCCACACCGCCTGCACCGGGAAGGAGTCCAACTACTCGCAGATTCCGACGGCGGCGAACTACAGCGACAAACCGGTCTACGTGCATTACACCTCGAACAACACGATCTTCGGGACGCAGTTTCGGAGCGAGCCGGAAATCCCCGCGGATGCGTTTCTCGTCTGCGATGCCAGCAGCGATATTTTCAGCCGGCCGATCGACGTGAAGAAGCACGGCATTATTTACGCCGGTGCCCAGAAAAATCTCGGCCCGAGCGGCGTGACGCTGGTGATCATTCGCAAAGATCTCGTCGAGCGTGCCGCGAAGGATCTCCCGACGATGCTGCAATACCGCACGCATGCGAAGAACGAATCGATGTACAACACGCCGCCGACGTTCGGCATCTACATCATGGGACAGGTCTTCCAATGGATCAAAGATCAAGGAGGCCTCGCCGCGCTCGCGAAACACAACGAAGAGAAAGCCGGCCGGCTTTATAAATATCTCGAAACGAGCCGGCTCTTCCGCGCGACGGCGAGTCCCGACAGCCGCTCGCAGATGAACGTCACCTTCGTCACCGGCAACGAAGACCTCGACAAGAAATTCATCGCAAAAGCGACCCAAGCCGGCCTCGACGGCTTAAAAGGCCACCGCAGCGTCGGCGGCATGAGAGCGAGTATTTATAACGCGTTTCCGACGGCAGGGGTCGACCGGTTGGTGGAGGTGATGCGGGAGTTTGAAGCGGCGACGAAGTAGTCGTCGTACGATTTTCCAAGGTTAGCCGCGACGCAAAGCGGAGCGCTAGCCCGTATCTCACTACCATTAACCCCAACATGAAAAACGCCACTTCCTCTCCGCAAGCCGTCGACGACTACATCGCCGGTTTCCCTGCTGATGTGCAGACGATTTTGAAGACACTGCGTGCGACGATCCGTAAGGCTGCGCCGACAGCCGAAGAGTCGATCAGTTACAAGATCCCGGCGTTCAAATTGAATGGCCCGCTTATCTATTTCGCCGCGTGGAAATCGCACGTCGCCGTCTATCCGCGCCCGCGCGGCGATACGAAACTCGACGCCGAGTTGAAAGCGTACGGGGGTGGAAAAGGGACGATCAAGTTTCCGATCGATCGGCCGATCCCGTACAATCTGGTGGCGAGAATTGTGAAACGCCGAATGCAGGAGAACGCCGCGCGAGCGGCGAAGGGGAAGAAACGATAATCATTGAAACGTAGTAAGGCTGGCGAGTGATGAAAAGCTACGACCCCGACAAGCCGATTGATCCACAAGCCTGGCTGGCGCTGGACGAAGACGAACAGACGCGGTTGGTGAAACAATATCACCGCAAAAGCCGCATCAAGTTACCGAATGCGGAAATCCACGCGGCGATCCACGTCGCCGTCGAAAACCAGATCGCGATGGGCGATGAACGCCCCGTGGAGAAAACGCTCCACCGCCTGATGAGCGAAGGGCTCGACCGCCACGATGCGATCCATTGCATCGCCAGTGTGCTGGCGGAATACATGTTCGATCTGCTGCTCGGTACCGGCGAGGATGCGGAAATCGGTGAGGAATACTTCGCACAACTCGAAGTGCTGGACGCCCAGGAATGGTTACGGAGTTTTGACGAGTGAGGGGGCGATGCGGGCGGAATGTGTTGCACCGTTTTCGATCGCACAAAAACCTTGCGAGTGAAGTTCTGTTCTGGTAGAAGTGATCCTGTGAGTGAGGATCAAGAAATTGCAGCGGAATCTGTTGAGAGATGGATAGTACATGCCAACCATCCTGCGCATTGGGCCGTATCGCTTCTATTTCTACAGCCACGAACCCAACGAACCAGTGCATGTCCACGTAGACCGAGACGAGTTATCAGCGAAGTATTGGTTACAGCCCGTTGGACTCGCGCGAAATTTTGGCTTTGCCGCCAAAGAATTGCGAAAACTACAGAATCTGGTCATTCAACATCAAGCAGAATTTGTGGAGGCATGGAATGGGTATTTTGGCTCTGACGGCTGACGAGCGGGTCTCCGATGTGAAGTTCACGAAAGACACGCTCAGCGTCGCCTTGCGAGACGGGCGGACGATTACCGTTCCCCTCGCGTGGTATCCCCGCTTGTATAACGCGACCGCGGCCGAGCGAAAAAACTGGCACGTCGCAGGGGGCGGCTACGGCATCCATTGGCCCGGCATCGACGAAGATTTGAGTACCGAGGGACTATTGCGCGGTGCTCCAGCCCCGCGCGAGGCGGCGGTCATACCAAAGAAGAAGCAACGTTGAAAATTGAAGCGTCAAGTCGAACGCCGTTGCCTTGAAGAGGCTTGGGAGCATTACTTTTTCGTCTACCCGAAATCGTGCGAATTTGTTGCATTTTGCACCGGGAGTTATTGACGATTCCAGAGAAGCAGCCCTACAGAACCCAAACTGTCGTTAGAACTTGCCAGGGTTGCCGGAGAATCGCTTCCTTGTCTCGCGACTCACGCACCTGCTATCCTACGCCTTGAGTGGAACGGAAACCAACAGGCAGTCACTGCGCGAGGTCATTGTGTCGAAAAACACCCCGGCGACGTATGCTTCTGCGGGAGTAAATCTCGAATTGTACGATCAGGCCATGGAAAAATTGCCTGACGTGATGCGGCGGACGCACTCCTCGCGCGTTATCGATCTCCCCGGGGGATTCGCTGGGTTGTTTCGGTTGATGAACGGGCAAATTCGATACGACGACCCGGTGCTCGTTTCGGGAACCGACGGCGTCGGGACAAAAATCAAAGTCGCCTCCGCAGCACAGAAATTCGACACCATCGGCATCGATCTCGTCGCGATGTGCGTTAACGATTGTCTCTGCATCGGTGCCGAGCCGTTGTTTTTTCTCGATTACCTCGCACTCGGCAAAGACGATCCCGTGCTCGTCCCGCAACTCGTCAGCGGGGTAGCGGCGGGATGTCAGCTGGCTCAATCGGCACTGCTCGGCGGCGAAACGGCGATCATGCCGGGGTTGTATCAACCGGGCGATTTCGACCTCGCCGGGTTTTCGGTCGGAGTCGTCGAGCGCACGCAGATGATTACCGGCGAGGCGATTCGACCGGGGGATGTTGTGCTGGGCCTTCCTTCGAGCGGATTGCACTCAAATGGGTTCAGTCTCGTACGCAAAGCGGTGTTCGACATCGCGGGATTGGAAATCGATCAGACGATCTCCGAATTCGATCAAACCGTCGGCGAGATCTTGCTGACGCCGACGCAGATTTATGTCGACGCCATCACATCGATTCGCCAGGCCAAAAATCTCTGGCCCGCCGTGCATGGGATCGCACACATCACCGGCGGGGGACTCGCCGGGAATTTGGAACGGATCATTCCGCAGACAGCCCGGGCCGTCATTCGCCGAGGGAGTTGGACGGTTCCGTCGGTCTTCCCCTGGGTTCAACAATGCGGCAACATCGAAGAGACCGAGATGGAACATGTCTTCAATCTCGGGGTGGGGATGGTGCTCGTCGTTGCCGCGGATCAAGCCGATGCCATTCGCGAGGTGTTGACGGATGGCGAAAAAACGCCGTACGTGATCGGTGAAATCGTGGCCGGTGACGGCGGTGTCGAGTTGGTGTAGCGGAGGCTGTAAAGCCTTCTCCCTCTGGGAGAAGGTGGCCGCAGGCCGGATGAGGGTCCCTTTGAAACACGATCATAAATCACATGTCGAAAGCCCGGGTAAAGACGAAAAACACCCTCACCCTCCCCTCTCCCGAAGGGGAGAGGGTTAATTACAGCGCCACTTAAAAAGTCAAATTTCCAACGATCCAATTCAACGTCATGATTCCTTCGACGCTGCTGCACTATCTGCAAGTTTTCAAAACGCTCTGCCGGATTTCTCTTGTCCGGGAGATGATGTTTCGCAGCAATTTCCTGATCACGGTCATTACCCGGCTGTTCTGGTTTACGACGCAGATCGTGCTGTTCGAGATCATCTATCGCAATATCGTCTCGATTAAAGATTGGAACCGCGAAGAGTATTTCGCCTTCATGGCGACCGGTTCGCTGATCAACGCGCTGGTCGAAACGATCTTCATGCCGAACTGCGCGAACTTCAGCGAGCAGATACGGACGGGGAATCTCGATTTCGTGTTGCTCAAGCCGCTCGATACGCAGTTTCTCGTATCGTTCGAGAAGATCGACTTTGCGATGATGAACCAGGTTCTGTTCTCGCTGGGGCTGCTCGGTTATTCGCTCGTCACGTTAGGACGACCGATCTCGGCTGAACAGGTCTTGATGTATCTGCTCTTGATCACATTGGGAGTGACGTTCTTTTACAGTCTGATGCTGATCCTCGCGAGCACCAGCGTCTGGTTCGTGCGCAATCAGGGCTTATACGATTTCTGGTTTTATCTCACGGTCTTCGCCCGTTATCCGATGAGCATCTACAGTGGCACGCCGACCGGCGAAGTGATTCGAGCGTTGTTCGGATACGTGATCCCGATTCTACTCGTCGTCACCGTCCCCGCGCGCATTCTGCTGAGTAAAACGCTCGAACCGAATTGGATCACAGCCGTCAGTATCGCTGCGACGGCGATCGGCCTGGTCGCGTCGCGCACGATCTTCCTCTGGTCGCTCAGAAATTACAGCAGTGCGAGCAGTTGAGAAGAGGATGGTCCGCAGAGGGAAAGAAAGGCGTATTGTCCGCAGATTATCGCAGATGAAACGCAGATTCAGAGGGACATCCACCGGCGAGACCGCGAGATTCACAGAGATCATTTTGTCTTTTTATCTGTGTACATCTGCGAAAATCTGCGGACAGCTTCTCCCTTCGGAACTCAGACGAATGACACTCATTTGTCGTCGTCGAGATCGTCGAACGTCTCGAAGTCGTCGAAGTCTTCGGCCATCTCGGCCTCTTCGATTTCCATCGTTTCGTCCGACAGGGCCGCTTCGGCGTCTTCGAGTTCGCCTTCGATCGCATCTTCAGCGGTTTCCGTCGTCGTCGAAACGGCGGAGGCTTCGGTGTCTTCCGATGCGACGGCCGATTCTCGCCGAGCCGATTTTCGTCCGCCGAAAACGAGGGCGGCGACCGGAATGAACAGCAGCGCGGCACAAGAGAGCAGCGTCAGCGGCACGACGGCAAACAACATCACCGGCGGCATCTTCTCGGACGATTTGAGAATCACCATCACAAGAAAATACGTCAAAAGTCCGGCGGGAACAGCCGCGACCAGCGAGGCGAGTGAAAGAGCTTTCTTAGCTTGCACGGAGTGGTTCTCCCGGACGAATGAAGGGTTTCCCGGCATCACCGGTGGCGACGGCAACGGCTTCGAGTATTTATCGTACAGTCTCTGCCGAGGGGGTGACAAGTAGGGAAAACGCAGAACGCCCTCGTCGAAAGAAAATGATTTCTTCCACGAGGGTTAACGACATGGCGTGGATATTACATCGACCATTGGCCGTTATCGTCCGATATCGATTCCGCAGTGCGGCGCATCAATTTCCATGCACGCGATCGTTAGAATCCCCACGAAGCGTATAATCGGTCTCATGCGCGCCGATTAACGATGATATTGCCGATTCAGAGACG
>JAQCEJ010000175.1 GCA_027618475.1 Planctomycetota bacterium
CCCCAACCCCCAACCTCCAACCTCCAACCCCCATTTACTCTCAACATGCGTCGGCTGATCGGCTATAACTGTCGTATTGCATCTGACTTGCCAATACTCACAGGAGCACATCATGGACGAATCCGGCCTGAAATTTCTCAAAGCACTGTTAACGAGTCCCGGACCTTCGGGGTACGAACGACCGATTCAAAACGTCGTCCGCGAATTTGCAGTACCGTTCGCCGATGAAGTCAAAACCGACTGGCACGGCAATGTGATGGCGATCGTGAATCCTCACGGTTCGCCTCGCATTATGCTCGCCGGGCATTGCGATCAGATCGGTCTGATGGTCAAGCACATCGACGGCGACGGATATATCTGGGTCGACCCGATCGGGGGCTGGGACATTCAGATGCTCATCGGCCAGAATATGCAAATCTGGACGAAAAACGGACCCGTGCAGGGGATTATCGGCCGCAAGGCGATTCATCTCTTAACCCCCGAAGAGCGAAAAAAAGTTCCCGAGATGAAAGACCTGTGGATCGACATCGGAGCAGCGAACGGCAACGAAGCGAAAGAACTCGTTTCGATCGGCGACCCGGTGACGTTCGAACTCGGTTATCGCGAATTGCGAAACGGTCTCGCCGCCGCACCGGGGATGGATAACCGCGTCGGCGTCTGGGTGGTGATGACGGCAGCCCAGCGAGCCGCGCAGGCAAACCCCAACGCCTGTGTGATCGCCGTTTCGACGGTGCAGGAAGAAATTGGTTTGCGGGGAGCGATGACCAGCGCCTTTTCACTCGAAGCGCATCTCGGCATCGCAGTCGATGTCACCCACGCGACCGATTGTCCGACTGTCAGCGAGAAAGAATATGGTACCGTCAAGATGGGACAAGGCCCCGTTGTTTATCGTGGGCCGAACGTCAATCCGCGCATTTTCGAACAACTGTCGCAACTCGGCAGCGATCAGAAAATCCCGTTTCAGGTCAACGGCATCTCGAAGCCGGCGGGAAACGACGCGAACACCATGCAAATCAGCCGCGGCGGCATGGCAACCGGCATCGTGGCGATCCCCAACCGTTACATGCACAGCCCGGTCGAAGTGATCTCCCTCGACGATCTGCACAACGCCGCCGAACTCATTGCCCAGTTCTGCTGCGGTGTCGATAACAAGAGCGATTTCACGCCGTGAAGTGAGAATACGATTTTGTCCGCAGATTTACGCAGATGAACGCAGATGAAGACGAATTACAACACAAATTCATTCGCTGACGAATTAGGTATTTTTGCTTTGATTTTTTTGCATTTCCATCTGCGCTTTTCTGTGTAAATCTGCGGACAGAACTGGCTTTGGTTTTCTGAATTCCCCCTGTGGGACACCCCCAACCATGTCACCTCAACACGTCTTATCCCTCGACCAGGGAACGACCTCCAGCCGGGCGATTGTGTTTGATCGGCAGGGGAGGGTCGTGGCGCAGGCTCAGCAGGAATATCCGCAGATCTATCCGCAACCCGGGCACGTCGAGCACGATCCCGAGGCGATCTGGTCTTCACAACTCGGTGTTGCCAGGCAGGCATTGAAAATCGCCCGACTTGGTCCCGGCGAGATCGCCGCGATTGGTGTCAGCAATCAGCGCGAGACGACGATTCTGTGGGATCGCGACTCAGGAAAACCGGTTGCGAATGCCATAGTCTGGCAGAGCCGCATCACCACACCGCTCTGCGAACGACTGACCCGCGACGGCTACGCCGAGACGATCCGCCAAAAAACGGGACTGGTGATCGACCCGTACTTTTCCGGCACAAAGATTCGCTATCTGCTCGAAACGCAACCGTCGCTGCGCACGCAGGCCGAGCAGGGAAAAATTCTGTTCGGCACCGTCGATTCGTTTCTGATGTGGCGGCTCTCCGGAGGCAAATATCACATCACCGACGTCAGCAATGCCAGCCGGACGATGCTGTTCAATCTGCATCAGCTCGACTGGGATGACGATCTGCTCAAACTGCTCGACATCCCGCGGGGGATGTTGCCCGAGGTACGCCCCACGAGCGAGATCTATGGCGTGACCGATCCGCAGTGGTTTGGTGAGGCGATCCCCGTCGGTTCACTCGTTGGCGATCAACAGGCAGCAACGTTCGGACAGGCGTGCTTTTCGCCCGGTATGGCGAAGAACACCTACGGCACCGGTTGTTTTCTGTTGATGTCGACCGGCGATACGCCGGTGCTGACCGACAAAGGGCTGCTCACAACCGTCGGCTGGACCGTGAACGGCAAGACAACCTATTGCCTCGAAGGGGCCGTCTTCGTCGCCGGGGCGGCAGTGCAGTGGCTGCGCGATGGCTTGCAGTTTTTCGACCGCGCCTCCGAGATCGAAACGCTGGCCCAAACGGTCGCCGATACCGACGGTGTCTATTTTGTCCCGGCGTTCGTGGGGCTTGGTGCGCCGTATTGGAACCCCGAAGCCCGCGGCGCCATCTTCGGTCTGACGCGGGGCACGACGCGCGGTCATCTCGCGCGGGCCACGCTCGAAGCGATCGCCTATCAGACGCGAGAACTGCTCGACCTGATGCAAGCCGAGGCGAAGGCTCCGCTGAAAACGCTCAAAGTCGACGGCGGCGGGACGGCGAATTCATTACTCATGCAATTCCAGGCCGACATGCTCGACGTCGTCGTCCAGCGCCCGCTGGTGCAAGAGACCACAGCGCTGGGAGCCGCCTACCTCGCCGGTCTCGCCGCCGGCGTCTGGACGGACCTGGAAGATATCACGAAGAATTGGATCCTCGATCGAGAGTTCACTCCGGTCATGAGTCACGTCGAACGCGACAAACGGCTGAGTCGTTGGAAAGAAGCGGTACGACGGTCGCTCGATTGGAATGTCGAAGCGTAGAGTCATCAACTTGCGATGAATAAGTTCAAAAACGAATAGAAATCAATACGGAGTACGGAGATGATGTGATCCCCCACGCCTTTCCGTTTTAAAAATTTTTGTAACTCTTTAGCCGACGGAAGTCATCGAGAGACACGAAGGAGAATGGCCGCGAAAAAACGTAAAAGTCACAAAAAACAGGGAATGCGAGTGGGCGATGAGTCCAGCGAAAGTCGCTCTCCCTTTTGTGTTTTTTGCGTTTTTTCGCGGCCAATCCCTTCTTTATCGAAGCCTTCAGACCGCAAGTGGATAACGTTTTTTGCGGTTAGGATTCTCTTCCACGTCCTTCATCACTCCTGCGGCAACCGCGCCAGCGCTTCGTCGCTGCCGACGATCAACAACACATCGTCGGGATGAATTGTGTCGTCCGGTTCAGGAACACTGATGACATCGTACTGGCGTTCGGCTTTTTCGTCTTCGAGCGGCTTCGGCCGTTTGATCGCCACGAGATTGACCTGAAACCGAGTCCGCAGGCGCAATTCGAGCAACGTCTTGCCGTGGAATTCGGTGGGAGCCGAAAACTC
Organism: Planctomycetota bacterium; assembly: GCA_027618475.1. Lineage (GTDB taxonomy): Bacteria > Planctomycetota > Planctomycetia > Planctomycetales > Planctomycetaceae > JAQCEJ01. The sequence goes on from JAQCEJ010000175.1 coordinate 3,431, forward strand.
GATCAGCGTGTAACCGTCGGCGAGGGTGATGAAATCTTCGAATCGCGGGTTGGCGATTTGCCGCGCGAGTTCTTCCCCCGCCTGCGTTTCGGGTTGGATGACTTCATCCGCACCGATCTGCCGAAAAATCTCGGCGTGCGTCGCCGTCTGCGCACGGCAGATCACCCGTTTGATGCCGAGCTGGCGGGCCAACACCGTCGAAAGAAGAGCCGCTTCGAAGTTGTCTCCGATGGCGATCACACAGACGTCGACCTGATCGATGTTCTGGCTTTTGATGGCGTGTTCGTCGGTCGCATCGAGCCGAACGGCGACGTCGACGTCTCCCTTGATTTCGTCGACCAGTTCGGGATCGTCGTCGATGGCGACGACCTGCACGCCGCTGGCCCCCAATCGTTTGGCCAACGACATGCCGAATCGACCTAACCCAATCACGGCGACTTTATGCACGGCGGAAACTCCTCAACTATTGTCATTTGTTAACCGAAGGGCCAGGCCGAAGAGAAAAACAGATTGGCCGCAAAAATACGCAAAAGTCGCAAAAATGAAAAAGGATGCAAATGGAAGACGCATCCTCGGCGAAAGCATCTCTCCCTTTTGCGCTTTTTGTGTTTATTAGCGGCAAGTCTTCTTAGCGGCTTTATGATCGTTAAATGATATCAATTGTTTTGTTTGGGACCACGAACGGCACGAAACACATGAACTAATTCATCATGATTCAGAGCGTCAGAAAAAGGCAAATATCCATTCTTATGTCATGCCGTTCGACGACATTCATCCCAGTGCAATTTTTTCTTCCGGGAACTCATATCGTGGTGAAGCGGCCCGGCCGGCCATCGCAATGAGCAAGGTAAGCGGGCCGACACGGCCGATAAACATCGTCAGAATGATCACAAATTGTGACGGCGTCGAAAGCTGCGGGGTGATACCGGTCGACAATCCCACCGTGCCGAACGCGCTGGTGACTTCGAACATATGATCGAGAAACAACATCGGCTGGTTTTCGAACAGGGTAATAAACAGCGTAAAGATCATCACCAGTCCGAGAGAGAGGGCAACAATCGTCAATGCGCGATTCACCTGGATGGAGGGAATGGTTCGACCACGATATTCAACCCGATCGCGTCCCTGCAGCAGCGACCAGAGCGCGAGTATCGTCAGCAGAAACGTCGTCGTCTTGACTCCCCCTCCGGTCGAGCCGGGGGAGGCACCGATAAACATCAGCATGATCGAGAAGAGCTTCGTGGCGGGATGCAATTCTGAGAATTCAACTGTATTAAACCCCGCCGTCCGGCAGGTGACCGATTGAAACCAGACATTCGCCAGTCGGTCGCCGGATGTTCTTCCCAACGTAACCAACTCATCGGGCGCGCTCGCTTCAAGCAGGAACATTCCAAGCATACCGGCGGCCAGCAGCACTAAAGTCATTCGCAGAACGATCTTTGAAGACAGCGTCAACCGGCGTCGGTCGCGCGGAAGATCGAGCAACGGATGCTGCCGGATTTCCCCCTTTCGCGACCACAGCACCACGATCAGGTTGTAATTGACGGCGAATCCCAGCCCCCCCACGATGATCAGCGCCGACATCACGCACCAGACCTGCCAGCGATCGGCCATGCCGACAAAACTGTTCGTCGTCAGCGAAAACCCGGCATTGCAGAAGGCACTGACCGAATGAAACACCCCCTGAAACAGCCGTTCGGCCAACGGAAGTTCGGGCCATAACGACATCAGCAGCAGCGCGCCGATCAGTTCGGTGCCGAAGGTGACGATGGCAATCACCCCGATCATCCGCGGCACGTCGCGCATGCGATCGGACTCCAACAGATTTTGAAACGTCGCCGCTTCACGGATCTCGAGCTTGCGTCCCGCGGCAATGGCGAAAATCACACCAAAGGTCATGATTCCCAGCCCGCCGATCTGCATCAACCCCATGATGACGACGTGCCCGAATGTCGTCCAGTAGTTTCCCGTATGCACGACGACCAGCCCGGTGACGCAGCTCGCGCTCGTCGCCGTGAAAATGGCGGTACGAAACGTCGCCCGATCGACACCGGGCGTTTCTTCGATTTGCACGCGCGAACGAGGCATCATCAGCAAGGCCGTGCCGATACCGACGAGAATCACGAACGAGAGGACAATGATCAATGTGGGATGATACCCCTTCGCCGAAATCCGTTTGACAAGATTCACGAAGGCGACCAGACCCCGCGTCATGATCATGGCGTCGGTCCACATCGTCAGCCCCGCCAGCGGCAGCGACTCGGACGAAAATCCGTGCTGTATCCCCATCGAGACGACGATCACGCCACATCCGACGATCCACAGCGCACTAAACAGCGCAAACTGCCGATTTTCTCGGAGAAACGATTCGCGACGGCGGCTCCAGAGGTAACGGACCATCAGCCCGGCGGTCACCCCGATCATAATCGCCAATCCGCCGATCAGCCACGGGAGCAACGTGTCGGCGGGACTGTCGGGAACCTCCCCAACGCCGAAGCGTGCGACGACGAAAGCGACTCCCAGGAGTTGGAGTGCCCCTTCCAGACGGAAAATCCGGTGAGTCCATTCCGGGTAAAGGGTTCCTTCCCACGAAGGACTCGATGAAAAATGCTCTTCTGTGTTCATATCGACTATTCAGAGCGGAGATAATCCGGATAATATAGCGGCGTTTCGCCGGACACAAGCGGCAGGTCGTGTTCAATCAAGACGGAGCCGAAGAACCGGGAAGGAGGGGACATCCTCAGGAATGGTGTTCGCCGCGATTTCGCTCCCCCTTCGATGTTTCTGTCTCCCCCGATAGCCCCAAACGGACAAACAACCCGATAGCCCCAAACGGACAAACAAGGAGAGTCATCAAGTATGGTCCGGGACTTCAGCCTCGAAAGTCTCTCGCACGACCCGATTCACGGGTATATTCCGTTCATATCACCGGCGGGCTTACCCGAGGGAGAGGTATCGGAACAGGCGATTATCGATCATCCGTGGGTGCAGCGGATGCGGTTTATCCATCAGCTGCAGACCGCCTGGTGGGTCTTTCCCTCCGCCGAGCATATGCGGTTTCAACATATACTCGGTGCCATGCATCTCGCGTCAGCGGCGATTTCCCATTGGTACGAATCGCTGAAGGATGTCTGCCCCAACGTCCCCTCCCGTCCCTATGTCGAAAGTCTGGTCCGGATGGCGGCGTTGTTGCACGACGTCGGCCACGGCCCGTTCGGGCATTTTTTCGACGATCATTACCTCGACCAGTTCGGCGTGACGCACGAAGATATCGGCGGCGTGATCATCGAGCGCGAGTTGGGAGATCTCCTCCGCCGCATTCGCCGTAATCCGCAGGGGGAGTTGCAGCCGCTGGAAGAAATCGAACCGGCTCAGATCGCATGGCTGATCCGCCGTCCGCAGATGAATTCCCCCAAAGAAGAGGGCCAACCCGACTGGTTGCGCAAGCTGCGTGCCCTCTTCAGCGGCATCTACACCGTCGACAACATGGACTTCGTTCTCCGCGATGCCTACATGACCGGATACAATACGAAGGCCTTCGACATGTCGCGGTTACTGCATTATTCGTTCTTCACGCCGAACGGGTTGACGATTCATCTTCGCGGCCTGCCGGCGCTGATCAATTTCATCGAGACCCGGGCCAATCTGTTCCGCACGATTTACTTTCATCGCACCGTCCGATCGCTCGACCTGGCGATGGAAGAAATCTTCGCCGAGACGATGCCGCATCTGTTTCCGGGGAATCCACTCGACCACCTCGACGCTTACCGCCGTTTGACCGAGACGACGTTTCTGGTCGACGTGCAGCGCTGGCCCGACAGCAAGGATCCCGAAAAACGCCGGTTGGGAGAACTGTGGAAAGATCTGCTGGCACGAAACATCCGCTGGAAAATGGCTTGCGAACGGACGATCAATTTTCATTCGGGACTCGCCGAACAGACATCGATCTTCACCGAACCGACGCTGGTCGAAAAGCGGGTCCGCAAGAAACTCCCGAAAGCGATGCGCGACATACCGCTGCGGATTGACGTCGCCCGGCATTATCATCGCCCGAGCGGTCGTCTTCCCGCCGGGGGGCAGAATTTTCTACTCGATCCCGGATTTGGTGCGCCGCAGGAACTGAACGACGACGAGCTGTTCCGCGCGCTGCCGACCAGTTTTCTGATCTTTCGCATT
>JAQCEJ010000045.1 GCA_027618475.1 Planctomycetota bacterium
GTGTTTACGCGGCGAGTTTCTTCTTGCGTCGCCAGCCGTATCCGATGAGGCTGACGCCGCCGGTGAGCAGCAGGACGACGGTTGAGGGTTCGGGGACGGCGGATAGCTGGGTGACCGAAACGTCGTCGATAAACCTAGTGCCTGTGCCGGGATCAGTCTCGAAGTAAAAGCTGAGCGTTGTGGTCGCTCCGCTGGCAGTAAACGAATCGGTCGTGAGCGCATAGAATGGCGTTTGCAGGACCGTGATAATTGGATCGGCATCGATCTGATACCGGAGGATGTTGCCGGGATCCGAAACGCTTGTGAACGACCAAAAATCAAGCTGGTATACCGCAGCGGGCAACGTCGAGAAACTCTGAGACAAGGTCGCAAAACCGCTATTGTCATACCCTCTGAAACTGAAGTTTCCAGTGTGTGGCGTGACGGTGGAGGTATCAGCAAAATCCGCCCCCGACGTGCTCCAGCCCGTCAGGTCTCCCGTTTCAAATCCGCCGTTGATTATCCCCGCCTGCACCTGTGCCACCGTGGCGACCAGCACCGTCACGCATAATAAACCAAGTTTCAAAGCCCGCATGGTGTTACCCCCTGATCCGTGTTTACTCACGAAAGTGAAGTCGAACCGATCTGCTGGGCGAGAGAACAAAACGTTCCTCCCAAATCGCCCAATTAGTACTATATGCCACTCTAAAACAGTGAAACGGGTCTGACAACCGTTATTCTCGGAAGGATCCAATTTTTTTTTTCAGATTAAATGTTCACTGCAAATTGCACGTGAACGGCGATCTGTCGGTTGTTGTCCAAAGCGCCATCGCCTTGCCGGGGAGCGCGTGAGACGGTTGGCAAAAAAGTGACGGAGGGTGAAGGGCATCATTCGTAACGTCATCGGTCGGCAATATCAGCCGAACGCTCGCATCACGTTTTCGTGCCGTGCGTTTCGTTACAAACTTGCAGCGTCCGGCTCGCTCTTTATCTGCGAGAGCGTCTTCCCGAGCAGTGCGTTAAATGCCTGCGGGTGTTCCATCATCAGAAAATGACCGGCGGCCGGCAGGGTGATGACGTCGAACTGCGGGGCGTGCTGTTTGCCGTCGGCGACTTTTTCCTCATTCCGTTTGGCGTTGATGCAGACGAACAGACCTTTGGTCTGCTTCATCAGCGGCCGCTGGCGTTCGTTCGCAAAGTCGAGCATGCCTTGAAACGCACCAATCCCCATGTTCGGCGGTGCGGAGGTCATGGTCATCGTGATTCGTTCTTTGAGAGCGTCGCTCGTCGCGTCGGAGAAGAAATCGTGCTCGTGATGAAGGGCATCGTGCATGGCGGTCGGAAAATCGTCTTCGAACGGCTTTCGGAACTCTGCCATCTGCCCTTCGGAGTACTCTTCGTTGGGATCGGTAAACGCATCTACGGGAATCAACCCGACGACTTTTTCACTCAGAATCGCAGCCGCTTCGAGAATGACCGGGCCCCCCATCGAGTGCCCGATCAGCACCACCCGTTCGGCACCGACATCGTTGACGACAGCGGCGACGTCGCGGCCGAATGCTTCCATCGTCCACGTCTCGCGTCCGCCTGCTGACTCTCCATGTCCCGCCAGATCGACGGCGACAACCTGATACTCTTTTGCAAAGTGACTCAACTGCGGCAGCCAGAATGTGCGGTTGCAGCACCATCCATGAACGAAGACCAGCGTCGGCCGGTCGCTTTTCTTCTCGCCGTGAACTTCGTATCGGATCGCCACCCCGTCCGCCGAAGGAACTTCCACCTTTCGGACTTCGGGTGTCGACTTCGAATCGTCTGGTGAAACAGCGTCGCTCGATGTGACGGCCCGATCTGATGGTGGATTCGCCGTCGGTGCCGGTATCTCGGTGTCGTTCGATGACGAACACCCGACGAGAATCAACAGGGCGAGGCTTGCACAAGTTTTCCACAGCATGATGGCATTCCTGTTCGCATATGATTAAGGCCACAGCGAACATCTTATCGCATCCACAGGCCGCAGAGAATCCTGAGAACGGCACGAAACAGATTCAAAAGCCCACGGCAAGTTCTCGGCAACGACGCCGATTGTTCATCGGATGTTTGCCTCGCTGCTCTGGGCGCATCCATTAAATGGTGGTGGTCACTCGGCCCGAAGGGCCAGCCATTCCTATAGCCAGGTCCGCAAGGGCCTGGTCCATGTGGTGTGTAGGCATGTTTTGAAGGCCCAACGGGCCGGCCATTCCATTTGCGATCGGTGACGAGCTAAGAATATGGACGAACTGTCGGCCCGTTGGGCCTATAGAGAGTTTACGTGTGGCCTTATCCCCGGCCCTGCGGACCGGGCTGGACGAATTTCTGGCCCTTTGGGCCGAAAAACAGGGGGACCACCATTGAACGGAGGCACCTCGCTGCTTTCAGCCCTTGAAAGACGGCTGCAATCGTGGAAAGATAATACCTTCCGAAAAGATAGTGTCTGATACGTCGACTCTGCATTCTTCATCGAGGAAATTCCATGAAACGATTCTCAACTCTGTCGCGCGTCATGTTGCGATCGACGATTCTCGGCGTCGCTGTTTTTCAATGGGTGGTTTGTTCGGCGCTGCTCTCTGCCGGTGAAAAAGATCATCGTCTCGACATCTACTTTATAGACGTCGAAGGAGGAGCCGCCACACTGATTGTGACTCCTGCCGGGGAATCGATGTTGATCGATTCGGGATATCCCGATTTTGGAGGGCGAGATAAAGACCGGATCTTGAACGTGGTTCGCGATGTCGCTTCGCTCAAGCATCTCGATCATGCCGTCGTTTCGCATTGGCATCGCGATCATTACGGCAATCACGCGGCGCTGGCGTCTGAGATCAAGATCAAGAATTTCTGGGACCGCGGCATACCGGCAGAATTACAGGAAGATCCCGACTTTGTCGATCGCGTCGGCGACTATCGCCGGGCATCGCAGAATAATTCACAAGCGGTTGTGCCGGGGGACCAGGTTCCGCTGACATCGGGAAAGACCCCCTTGACGGCGACGGTCGTTACCGCCAGCCGACAGGTGATCGCGAACGACGGAGAACCGAATCCGTTTGCCGAAGAACATCAACCGGCCCCCGAAGATTCTTCGGACAACGCGGCCAGCGTCAGCCTGCTGCTGAAGTTCGGCGACTTTAAGTTTCTGTGCTGCGGCGATCTGACGTGGAACATCGAAGCGAAACTCGTTATGCCGAACAACCCGATCGGTCACGTTGATGTTTTTATGGTGACACATCACGGGCTCGAATCGAGCAACAATCCGGTTCTCGTCAAAGCGATCGACCCGCGCGTGACGGTGATGTGCAACGGACCCGAAAAGGGAGGGCATCCCGACGTGTTGGCGACGCTCAAGCAGGTCAAGTCGCTGCTCGCCTCTTATCAATTACATCGCAACGTCAAACTCGGCGACGATGAACAGACCCCTCCCGAGTACATCGCGAATACGGCGACAACGGCTGATTGCGAGGGAGTTCACGTGAAACTCTCGGTTGCGCCGGACGGTAAATCGTACACCGTGCAAATCGGCGAACAGGGAAAAGCCCGCGAGTTCAAAACGCGATAGGTGCGGTCGGTCAATCTCAATATTCGTGCTTCGCCGCGAGTTGATCGGCGAGCTTACGGGCACGGGGATTGTCCGGATTGAGTTCGAGCGAGAGTTGCACATGCCGGATCGCCGGTCCATACAAGCTCTTTTCATAGAACTGAGCCGCCAGTTCGTACTCGCGCACGGCAAGATTTTCTAACCGTTTGAGTCGCTGAATCTCCTCGGGGGATGTTGCCTCCGCAGGACGATGGTGTGCCAATGCCCGCGTTGCGGCAGGACGCTTTAACGCCGAAGAGTTCACCTGTTCGGCGGTGGACGAAGCGGTTGAAATTTCGGACGCGAACGTGAGAACGATCACTTGTTCGGTCTGTATGCGACTTTGCTTTTTCTCCAGTTTCTTACGTCCTAGAAACGGCAACTTCCTCGACCGCGATTCTTCCGCCGGGAGGTCGACCACTTCTTCGAAAATCATTCCTCCGATCACCAGCGTTTCACCATCTGCAACAATGGCATCTCCCGACAACGATATGTCGGCGGGATCGGAGGGATCGATCAAGCTCAAGAGGAGCCGCTTCCGATCGTTTTCGACGGCGTGAGATTGAATCCTCAACTGATAGCCGGCGTTCGTAGCGGGATCGTTCGCCGATGCATCGGCATCGGACGCAAATGCTTTGCTGTTGAGATGGATGAATTCAACGTTCTGTTCGTTCAATGTCAACTGCTGCTTCGAAACGATCTCGACATCTGCGATTGCGGCCAATCGCGATTGCAATGTGGAAATATCCCCTTGCAGTGCACCTAGCGCCAATCCGGTTTCTTCGATATTGCGAACGGTGGTGGGAGCGAAGTCGACCAACATTCGCCCTCCGTCGGTCCGTAGTCGATCCCATTCGATTCCTGCCCGTTGTGGGTTTTGCATCCGAACGTTGAACACCACGGCGTCAACGATCAGAGACGTTCTTGGGGATGGCCGGTGATGGGCGATGGTACTCGGCTCGATATTCGTATTTGCCAGACTGGCCGGGTGTTTCGGCACAACCGTCGTTCGCGAACTTGTGCTTTCACTCTGTGCCGGATGCGGCGTCGTGGTATCGGGAGGAGCGGTATAGTCTCGCTCTTCGGTGGTGTGCAATCGATCGTTGCGACGTTTGCCGCCGGGAGGTTCTGTACGCGATTGCGGTTGGCGTTCGATTTCAGGCTGGTTCGAGGTTTCACGTGATTCCGGCGGCAATTTGAAGTTCGGTAAGTCGCCGCTGTTGACGCGGAAGGGGACATCCTCCACGTCGAACGAACGGGGATCGACATCTTCGGGAGGCGGAACAGGAATCTCCAGTTCATTTTCGGAAGTGGTCTCGGGAATGACAATCGGTGAGGTTGCCCTAGGAACGCCGGCCACCGTTTCACGAGGAAGGGGGACATCACCCGAATGGCGCGACGTCGGGCTCTGTGGGGTGGCGGGAATTTGATTTCCGGACTTTTGTTGTTCTTCGTGATCAAACGGTGCAACGGCCGTCCAGCCTTCTTTTTTCGGTGGTGACGCCGAGACGCGCGGAGGCTCGATAGTCACCGAAGCATCGTCACGTTGTGCCGTTTGCGCAGATTCATGATCTCTCGCATCGTCTACCGTTGATGGCGGGTTCGATTCGGCAGCGGAAGTGAGTTGACGTTGTTCGCGCTGCAGTTCGTCAAGCTGTTGCCGCAGTCGATGAATCTCGCGATCTTTTTGTAACTGATCGACCAGCTGCGTCATCGATTCGAGTTCGACCGTCTGATGTTCGGCCTGTGTGGTCAGCAGATGGTCTAATTTTTCCTGCAGACGATCCAGACGTTGCTCCAGATCGGCGATGCGTTGATCGCGGCCTGCGAATTGCTGAATCTGTTGATCCGATTGCTGTGCTGCGGCTGACGTGCGATTCGACGTCAGGCTTGGGATCACGATCGTCCCGATTTCAATCAAGGCTTCATCATCGTTGTTCGGCGCGTTTGCGTGTTGATCAGTGGGGCTCGCCGCGGGATCGGGATCTCGGACAATGTGGTCGTGGCGGTGCGAGGTGTTGGTCCACGTCATTTCATGGGAGGTCATGCCACTCTGTCCGACGGAGACGAGGCTCGACGAATCGGGGGGAGGGGGGGACTCGATGCCGACAGACGCCGGTTGAGGTCGAACTCCCCGGTCAGTTTCCGACGACGCGATCGAATTTTCGATGGCGCCATTCGTTCGATTGCCGGCGATTATCGTCATCGGCCTGGTGTCGATCTGCAAAGTGCTCAACACCAGGATCGAAACGAACCCCGTCAGCAGCGACCAGAAAGCGACTTGTAACGGCTTGGTCGGCATCATTACCGAGTGACCTCAAACATATCCCACTGAACAGGACGATCGTGAATCCGCAGCGCGAACTCCCCGTTGCGATGATTTAATACCACCTGATGGCGATCGATGCTCACGACTTCGAAGGGGAAGACATTCCCCGGATGTTTGTCACCAACGCCGACCCAGCATCCATTGATGCACGCCTTGTTTCCCGCCTCGCCGATGACGATCGACGTCAATTTCCACGACGTCGAGGCATGCAAAGCGGTCGCACCGTTGAACTCATCCCCGCGCCACTGCAGAAGGAGAGCAGCCCAGATCGCTATGCCGAGGCTTACGACGGCGTACAAGGCGAGACGTTGAAACTGTTCGCTTCCATCGATGTTAACTCCCCACCGGATGTGATGTTGCATCAATTGATCGTCCTGATGTTGAATGCGCGCAGAATCGATTTGTCATATCTCACTTTCACTTATCGGAACGCATCCCCCTGCCCAATCAGCCGAAAACCGGCAATATCGGATTTTTAAAGACATTCACCACAATCATTACATCTAACGCATCTTCCCTAATTGCACCGATCTGCTTGTGATTCGTCGGCGACTCTGGTGAGATAGTGGCCATCATACTGAAATCGACCCGACATCTTTTTTCTCTTACGTGAGCGAGTTTGACATGCGACCAATTGCATCCCTTTTAGTTACCGCATTGATCTTTGGTTTGGCGGTGGTCGCCGTCGACGCCGCGGAGAGGCTGCCGGGTGAGCGATACTTGAACGACTTCACCAACGACGATGGATGTCATCCCGACGGCTGCGACACCGACTGCGATGATTCGTCAGCATTACGTCACGCACTTGCGCAAGGTCCGGGAGTTGTCCGCATTGGCGCCGGTTACTTTCGTTTCGGCGACATTTCGATTCCGGAAGGAGTCACGATTGTCGGCCAGGGCAAAGCAACGGTCATCCGCAGAAATCAGACGGCGGATCGCATCTTTAACGTTGCCAATACCAGCGAATGGGTGCTGCGCGATGTCGTTCTCGACGGGGAGGCCACTGGTGAATGGCAGAAACGTGAAGACGCCGGTCAATCGGGTCTGTCGACGACTGGTTGCTGGGGATTCGAAGTGGTCGGCGTCACGGCCCGCAACTTTTCAGGTGCTGGGTTTCGCTTCAGCTATACCGATCTCGCACAAGCGACGTTTTCTGACGGCGGCCGGATCGATCGACTGGTCGCCGTTGGGAATCACACGGGCATTCTGTTCGACACCCGGGGAGAGTACATCACCGCGACACACCTGAACGCCACGAAGAATGCCGTCGGCTGCACAATTCACGCGGGAAACACGAACATCAGCGTATCGAATTTCTGCGGGAACATCGACGGGCTGATGATCGTCGACAAAGAGAACGGTTCTCACGGTTCGATCTCGAATTGTCTGCTCAATCATAATGCCCGCTACGCATTGTGGGCCCGGGCGGTCGACAACGGTATGGCGATCAATAACTGCTGTTTCTTCTATGGCACTATTCGACTGGAAGAAACGACCGGCGTGCAAATTGCATCGAGTCTTATCAGTTGCCATGTGAAGACGATGGGCGAATATGCCAACCGTTTTACTGATAATCACATCATTCCCCAGGGGGGATGGACGTTCGAGTTTGGCGAGAAGACGATCGTCGAAGGCAACTTCACAAAGACCGGGCCCTGGGAACAGAATCGGCAAACCGATCAAACCGACTGATCGTCGACCAAAGAAAAATCAACGGCATGGCAAGGTCCCCTCAAAGCTCCTAGCTTTCCTTGCCATGCCGGTAAAGTCGAAATGATGATTCGGTGCGAAGAGAATCAACGGCAATCGTAGCGATCGACCGCGACCCGCGTGCTAAAAGCATAGGTCAATTCCCTGCGGTGTCAAACGAAATCCTTTTGGATTCCGTGGAACTGGTTGTGTTGAATTCCGACGTAAACTTTTCCCCCATCGAGCGGTCTGGTATGTTGATTCCTTACCAATCCCCCCTTTTGGAAGGAACGATTATGCTTTATATGAATATCATCTTGACCGTAAGCGACGAACAGGATGTTCCGGAAATAACGAACCTGTTGACCGAACACGGTAATCTGTCGCGTCAGGAACCGGGTTGTGCCCGGTTTGAGTTGTACCATTCAAAACACGATCCCAAGACGTTCGTCATTTGCGAACATTGGGAGAGCCAGGAGGCGCTCGACGAACATCGGAAAGCGAAGGGCTACACAACCATCTATCAGCCTCGGATTCTCCCCAAAGTCAGCCGCACCGGGCACCCTTGTGATCTGCTGGGATAAATGCCATGGTCGGAAACCTGTCAGCCGTATTGGAATCAAATGACACACCACCAACACCTGCTGACGATTCTGTCGGTCGTCGTCCTCGGTAGCATCACCGGCGACGTGACGGCACAACCTCAGACGAAAAGCCGGCTCGATGGCTATCGCGGCGGACCTTACAAAGTGCTCGCCGACGATTTCACCGGCGACGGGCTCATCGATATCGTGCTCGGTTATCACATGGTCGGCATGGTGACGGTCGATGAAGGGGATGGCCAGGGAAATTTCACCCCCCTTTCGATGAATAACTTCTCGGATGAAAATCGCCGGTTTTTTACCGACGATGACGCCTGGTCCGAACCGCAGATCCATAACCTCGCGGCGGCGGATATCGATGACGACGGACTGCTCGATCTCGTCTTCGGCGTCGGCGGCCGAGGCATTTCGCGTCCGGGACGCATCATCGTCGCGAAAAACAGAGGAAAAGGAATCTTCGAGAAACAAGTCGAGTACGCGACACCGAGCGAAGCGAAAGGAGTCGCGTTCTCCGATCTCGACAACGATGGCGTGCTCGATCTGCTTTATACCGCACGCGGTTCGGGTTACGACGGCGATATCAACATGGGCCGGCTTTCTATTCGTCGCGGACTTGGTGGGTTCCAATTCGGCGAGGCGATCGAATCCGACGCCGGCCGTTCGGCGTATTACATCGACGTCGGCGATCTTAATAACGACGGCTATATCGATATCGTCGTCCCCAACGAACACGACACCAAAGTGACGTATTTCATCAATCCCGGCGAAGACATTTTCGACGACGGCAAACCGCTTGTCAATCTGAGCGTTTCGGCGACGCCGATTCCCAACGTGCGCAGCCATGCGGTTAACGATGTGAGAATCGCCAACGTGAACGGCGACGAACATCTCGACCTGATCTCGGCCAATCTCGGCACGTCGACGGTTTCGGTCTTTCTTGGAAACGGCGACGGCACGTTTCAGCAAGATGTGCAATACGATGCCGGCCTCAACGGCGCCTTCCTCGGCACCGGAGATTTTGACAACGACGGCGATGTCGATTTTGTGATCGCCCACTGGACCGAAGATTTCGCCTCGGTCTTTCTCAACAACGGCGACGGCACCTTCGCCCCCCGCGTCGATTACAAGACGAGTTCGGGCAACTACGGCATCGACGTCGCCGACATCAACGCCGACAGCCATCAGGATTTCGTCACCGCCAACTACCGCGAAAAGAGCATGTCGGTCGCGCTAGGCAAAGGGGACGGAACGTTCGAAGAACCCGTGACGACGCCGAAGGGGTTGAGATCGCATAATGGAGAGTGGATTCGGACGCAGGACTAGCTGATAACAACTACTACCTATTGAAGAATACGATGCACCGCCACCATTTCGCTCACAGCACACCTGTCGGTTGCCTTCAGGGTTTCTTCTGGCTGGCGCTGTTGATCGTTGATGCGTTGGGGTTCCTCATCTGGTATCGGGCCGCACACGCCGTTCCCGCGAAGCCGGCAGCGGCGGCGACGTTGCTCACCTGGTCGATCAGCCTCGCCGTCGTGCTTGTGCTTACGCTCTATCCGGTCTATTGGTTCTGCTCGACGGCGAAGAAGCGCACGACCGACTACAGTCGAGCGATTACGCGGTAAATGATCGCGATTGACAATGTTGTTGGCGACGATGAAAATGCCGCAGTTGTCCCTTGGGACGAAATCAAAGCAGATATACTCCATCAATTGGGTTGACCGAGCCAGGAACTCTAACATTCGCTAACGCCATGCCAGAGCGCGAAACCGTTTACATTGAGACGTCGGTCATCAGCCACGCGACGGCATGGCCGAGCAACGATCCTGCCGTTTTGGTTCTTCAAACCCAGGCGCAGCTTTGGTTTCGACATCAAGCTCCGAACTATTCGTTGGTGACATCGCAGTTCGTCATTGACGAGGCCACGTTAGGTGATCCCGATGCCGCCGCTGACCGACTCGCCCTGCTCGCCGATATTCCGCTGCTGCTGCCCGATGATAGGGTTGAACATATTGCCGACGAAATTATTCAGAAAGCGCTTATGCCACCGTCAGCTCGAATCGATGCATTACATGTAGCATCAGCAGCGGTCGGGGGTGTAGAATATTTATTGACGCAGAACTGCCGACATATCGCCAATGCGCACACCCTGCCGCGGGTGTATGATCTGCTTGAAGATCTCGGCTTGCCAAGGTTGCTGATCTGCACTCCGGTCGAATTTTTGGGAAGTATGAACGATGACGACGAATCCGATACTTGAAGAAATCTATGCCGCACGCCGGCAACTGCTGGCAGATCACTCCGGCGATATTCATGCCTATGTTCAAGAGGCTCGCGAACGAGCCTTGAAGTCTGGGCGTCCGATCGCCAAGCCCAAACAACGACCGGCGCGAGTTGCCAAGGTCGCATCTGGTCGCGTGAAATCTTGACATCGTACCGCAGCTCGAAGTCTTGCTGTATCAACTTCGATGTCGAATCGTGTCGTGCAAAGGCATGTCTTGAGGAACCAGATCACCATTCCAATTCACATTCGTATCGATGGCGACCTAATCGTGGACTGGGAATCCTTTCATGCTCATTTTGCTGAGGTGTTAGGTTTTCCTAAGTTTTACGGGCGAAATATGGATGCCTGGAACGATTGCATGACATATCTCGACGATTCTGCGGCGGGGATGAGTGTGGTGACCGTACCTCAGGGAGATTTCGTGGTACTTTGTATCGATCGGGTTGAGCAGTTCAGGATGCGGTGCCCGGAAATTTTCGATGCACTGATTCAGTCTGTGGCATTCGTCAATTTTCGCCGCATCGAACAAGGAGAAGAAGCGATACTGGCGATTTCGTACAATTGATGACATAAACCACTCTTCGCGCGACCTCCCGAACCCCCGCCCCCCCAATCCTGTCCCCCCTTTTCGTACCTTTTTGCTTGCTCTCCGGTTATAATCTTCCCTTTCACTCTCCACCAAAACCCACTTTTTGCAATCAGGTTCCCTCACGATGAACGCTCCGCTGAATAAGATTTCTTCCCGCATTACGCAACCCCGGTCGCAGGGGGCTTCGCAGGCTATGTTGTATGGCACGGGGCTTACCGAAGAAGACATGAACAAGGCGCAGGTCGGTATCGCTTCGGTCTGGTACGAAGGTAACTCGTGCAACATGCACCTCAATGACCTCGCCGATAAGGCTAAAGAAGGGGTGACGAAGGCGGGGCTCGTCGGCATGCGGTTCAACACCATCGGCGTGAGCGACGGCATCTCGATGGGAACCGAAGGGATGTGTTACTCGCTCCAGTCTCGCGATTTGATCGCCGACTCAATCGAAACGGTGATGGGAGCCCAATGGTACGACGGGCTGATCACCATCCCCGGCTGTGACAAGAACATGCCCGGCTGCCTGATCGCAATGGGTCGCTTGAACCGACCTTCGCTCATGGTTTACGGCGGCACGATTCGGGCCGGCTGCACGTCGCGACATCCCAAACTCGACGTCGTCTCGGCGTTTCAAGCCTACGGCGAATATCTCGCCGGCAAACTCCCCGACGAAGAACGGCAAGAGATCATCCGTTGCAGTATTCCCGGTGCCGGGGCGTGCGGCGGTATGTACACCGCCAACACCATGTCGTCGGCGATCGAAGCAATGGGGATGAGCCTGCCTTACAGTTCGTCGATTCCCGCTGAAGACCCGCTCAAGAAAGCCGAGTGCGTCGCCGCCGGTGCGGCGGTGCTCAAGTTGCTCGAACTCGATCTCAAGCCGCGCGACATCATGACGCGAACGGCGTTTGAGAATGCGATGGTTGTTGTGATGGCGCTCGGGGGATCGACCAACGCCGTGCTGCATTTGATCGCGATGGCCCGTGCGGTCGACGTGCCGCTGACGATCGACGATTTCCAGAAGGTGAGCGATCGTGTGCCGTTCATCGCCGATCTCAAGCCGAGCGGCAAGTATGTGATGGAAGACCTGCACAACGTCGGCGGCACGCCGGCGGTGATGAAGTACCTGCTCGAAAAAGGATTCATCGACGGTTCATGCATGACGGTTACCGGCAAAACGATTGCCGAGAATCTCAAAGACTTGAATGGTCTCGCCGAAGGTCAGCAGATCATTCACACGATCGAGAAGCCGATTAAGGAGAGCGGTCACATCCGTATTATGCGGGGGAATTTCTGTCCCGACGGAGCGGTCGCCAAGATTACCGGCAAAGAAGGGCTCAAGTTCACCGGCCCGGCGCGCGTGTACGACGGCGAAGAGGAAATGCTCAAAGGGCTCGAAAACAAGGAAATTCAGAAGGGTGACGTCATCATCATCCGTTACGAAGGCCCTAAGGGAGGACCGGGGATGCCCGAGATGCTCACGCCGACGTCGGCGATTATGGGGGCAGGGCTCGGCAGCGACGTGGCGCTCATCACCGACGGCCGCTTCTCCGGCGGTTCGCATGGATTCATCGTGGGACACGTCACCCCCGAAGCGCAGGCCGGCGGCACGATCGCCCTGGTCAAGACCGGCGATTCGATCACCCTCGACGCCGTCGCCAACCGCATCGACGTGTCCCTCTCGGACGACGACCTCGCGAAGCGGAAAGCGGCCTGGAAAGCTCCGGATTACAAATTCACGCGCGGGACGTTGTACAAATACATCAAGAACGTAAAGAGCGCGAGCGAGGGATGTGTGACGGATGAGTGAGATGGAGTATAATTCTACTTCAGAAAAAAGTATCGAATCGATCAGTGTTGTTCTGTAAGCTACTCCAGTCGAATTTATAACATTCAGCTGAGGTCCAAGCGGTGGGGCCTTTGATCGCGAAAATAGTATCTGTGCTGGTGTACCACGGCGCGCCGATATACATTCTGGTATCACCGCGAGGGCTGAAGCATTTATAGTAAAACTGGGAAAAAAGAAGTGCGAGCACCGCACTTACTGCCGAGATGACGTGATTCAGGTTTGCCTTTGAGAATTCTATGGTTCGATTGTGTTTTACATCGTTGTAGGCTTGGTACCAGGAAAGTGAATGCCCAACAGACCATTCTTCAAAGGGCTTAAATACTTTCGGGCCACTTCGCCAGATTGAAATAACAATCTCATACTCTGACATTCGACTGCACGTATTCACCTTATGATAATCTGTGATATCCAGACGGCCTTTTTTCTGGTATTGGTTGTCAAGAAGTATTGATTTGCAATTTGTTTCAAATTCGGTACTTGCTCGTAACAGCAATTCGTAAAGGCGATGCGAATATGTATTCAAGTTACCATCGTCCGGCTCAACATATTCGAAGAGATGCCTAAGATCTTGCTCTAAAATGTGATAAGCGCGAGTCAAAGATATACGATCGGCAGCATATTCGTCGTCGACGAAATATGGATCCGTGCCTCCTTCGGAGTATTTGATTGGCGAAAGCTGAATGGGGCGTATTATACGTTTAAACGGTTTCGTAATCATTTCTTGTCTTTCCGACTCGAACTCCGACATCTAATACTTTGATACGATCATAAAGACGATTTTAGCGATAGACAATTCCATTACATTAATTTATCGATAGCTGTTGTGCTTTAAGCAAACCGGAACAGTGATGAAAGTCATCTACGATAAAGAAACCGATACTTTGTCGATCATTTTTCGCAAAGGCAAAATTGCCGAGAGCGACGAACCGCGACCGGGCATGATTATGGACTATGACAAAGGAGGACGGCTCGTGTCGATCGAATTGCTCGATGGTCGGAGCAAGTGAACGGACCGGAGTCTGTTGAGTTCGCGCTGGCAGGTGACAATCGCACTTAAAAGAATCCATGCCCACTCCCCCACGAGTTGTGCTCGTTGCAAAACCATGGCGGGGAGGACTTGCGCATTATGTCTTCTCCGCACTGAAGGAAAAATTCGCCGGTGATGTTGGCTGGTGGCCGACGTATCCGGACTGTTGGCGCGAACACATCGCCTATCTGCGCGATAAATCGGGCTGGCGCGATCGGCTGCTCGATCGCATTAACGCCGCCGACTGCGAACACGTGCTCTTCATCAATGCGTTTGGTCCGCCGGGCGCCTTGAAACATCCCGAGCGAAACATCCTCTGGATGACCGACTCGGCACAGCTCGAACCCGAGGCCGCGAAGTCGTACTCGAAAATCTTTCTCTCCGACCCCGGTTATCGTAGCGATCTCGCACAACGCATCGGCGACGACCGCGTCACCGGCGTACTCCCGTTCGCGTTCGATCCGCAGATTCACTCCCCTGCTCAGCCGCAACCGGCACGCTACGACGTCTGCTTCATCGGCAACCGCGATGTGAAGCGAGACACCTATCTTCCATCGTTGTTCGATGCGAATTTTCGTTCGCTCATCGTTGGGAACTACTGGCTGAAGCACCCGCTCGCCTGGCGGCATCCGTTGTCGTTTCAGAAATCGGTCTCGCGCGAGGGGATGGGGACGATCTATGCCCGCTCGAAGGTTTCGCTCAACCTGCATGCCAACGTCGTGCGGGAAGGAACGAACATGCGGACATTCGAGTGCGCCGGCTACGGCATCGCACAACTCGTCGAAGAGCGACCGGGACTGGACAAATTATTCGTTCCCGAGCGAGAAATCATCACATTTCGAACCGCCGATGAGATGATCGAACAGGCCCGCCGGCTGCTGAACGACTCCGGTCTCCGACAAAAACTCGGTGAAAACGCTCGCCGAAGGGCTGTAGCCGAACATACTTACCGGCATCGGCTGGAGACGATCTTTCGGGATTGACCTAACTGCTGTATTTTCATACTGTTCGCTGCTTTTTTGATTCCACGATTAGCCCGTAGTGAACGTTTTGAAAGACACCCGATTTTCGGCTCGACCGCATTTAATCCTTCTCCCTCGGGGAGAAGGTGGCCGCAGGCCGGATGAAGGTGTCTTTGAAGAGGAAGATAAAGGCACCCTCACCCTCCCCTCTCCCAGAAGGAGAGGGTTTAAGACAGTCCGATCTCAATAAGCACGAGCGAACGTGCATAGTTTCTGCACAGACTAGAGTGCTTGTGCCATCAGGATACAGCAAGGATGCTGACGAACAAACCGCTGACCGTCGTGCAGGTGTTGCCTGCTCTCGATGGCGGAGGAGTCGAGCGTGGGACGCTGGAGGTCGCCGCCGAACTTGTCCGCCGGGGTCATCATTCGTACGTCGTTTCGGCATCGGGACGACTGGTCAATGAATTGACTGCCGCCGGAAGCATGCATATCCCGTGGGATATCGGCCGTAAATCGCTGTTGACGCTCAAATACGTCCGTCCGCTCAAGAATCTGTTGCGAGATCTCGATGCCGACATCGTCCATGCACGGTCGCGATTGCCGGCGTGGATCACCTGGCTCGCCTGGCGGACGATGCCCAAACGCCATCGACCACGATTCGTGACGACCGTTCACGGCCTGTATTCGGCGAACCGTTACAGCCGCATAATGGTTCGCAGCGAAGCGGTGATCGCCGTCTCAAAGACGATCGAACGCTACATTGCCAGGAATTACCCGGGAGCGGTATCCCCCGATCACATTCACCTGATCTCTCGCGGCATCGACCCGCTCGAATTTCCGCGCGGTTATCGGCCTACGCAGGCGTGGCTTGACGAATGGTACCGCGAATACCCACGACTTGTGGGCAAACACGTGTTGACACTTCCCGGCCGAATCACGCGGCGGAAAGGGCACGCCGACTTCCTGCGGCTGATCGCTTCGCTTATTGCGAATGGCTCGCCGGTGCATGGCCTTATCGTCGGTGGCGACGATCCCCATCGAATGGCTTATGCCCGTGAGCTGAGAGAAACCGTCACGCAGCTCGGCTTGGAAGAGGATGTCACATTCACGGGGCAGCGCAGCGATATACGCGAGATTTACGCCGTCAGCGATGCGGTCTTCTCACTCTCGAACAAGCCCGAATCCTTCGGACGAACCGTTCTCGAAGCCCTCGCCATCGGTCGCCCGGTGATCGGCTATGCTCACGGCGGCGTCGGTGAGATTCTCGATCGATTGTATCGACACGGAACGGTTCCGCTCGGCGACGAAGAGACATTATTGGCGACGACGCTGCAACGGCTGAACGAAGCGATGGACCCGGCGGCGATTCCTCCGGAGTTTCACTTGCAGACGATGCTCGATCGCACGTTAAGCCTTTATGCCGATCTGACAGGGCGTCAATCCGCACGATCTCTTACAAACGAGGAGATCGCCGCATGACGTTCAATGATGCGACCATTCCCTTACCGACATCGAAAGACGGGCTGACGATCTGTCAGGTGCTGGCGAGTCCACCGGGAACAGGGGGACTCGAAAAACATGTGATCGAAATCAGCGGCCGGCTCTCCGAGCGACATCGCGTGATTGTGATCGCCCCCGAATTTCTACGTGAGCAACTCGATGCCCGCGTGATCTTCGAGCCGGTGCCACTCGATTCCGGTCGCATCCATCCGGGCGTTCTCTGGCGGCTGCGCCAGGCTTTCAAAAAGCACCGTCCCGATGTGATTCACGCGCATGCCAACAAAGCGGCCGCGATGACGAACTGGGGAGCGTGGGGCCTCGCCTGTCACAAAGTCGCCACAGTACACGGACTCAAGCGCAATGCCAAAATGTTTGGCACGTTCGACCGCGTGATCGCCGTCAGTCGCGGCGTCGGTTCGCGGGTGTCGCATCCGCACATCGATGTGATTTACAACGGCATTTCGCGCGACGAGATGGCGCGGGTCGACGACACCTCTGCACGCACGCTTCGACAAGCGACGTCGAATCGGGTGGTTCTATCGGTCGGACGGATGGTTCCCGTCAAAGGGTTTGATATTCTGCTCGACGCCTGGAAACAGGTCTGTGCCGAGAACGACGGCTGCGAACTCTGGCTCGTCGGCGACGGACCCGAACGCGCGGCGCTCGAAGACCAAGCGTCGCGACTCGAAATCGCCGACCGCGTGCGGTTTCTTGGCTTTCGCACCGACGTCGCTGCACTGTTAACACAGATCGATTTGCTGGCGATTTCGTCGCGTCGAGAAGGATTTCCGTATGTGATGGTCGAGGGGCTGCATCAACGAAGCGTGGTTGTATCGACGCGCGTCCCCGGTGCCGAAGAATGGCTCCCCGACGAATTGCTTGTTTCCACCGAAGACGCGGCGGCGTTGGGCCGGCGGATCGCCTGTGTCCTCAATCATCCGACAGAAACCCGGTCGATCTGCGAACCCATCTGGAATAAAGCCGCAGCCGAACTGACTCAAGATTACATGATTCAACGTATCGAACAAACGTATCACGCAACGTTACGCGCCGCGTGAACACTGACGAGGAATTCATTCCACAAACTGAGTTCAAACATTCTTGCTTGACGATGAAGGTAAAAGGCCCGTTATGAAACTTTCCGCCGACTGTCAGCCGTTCTTGTCGGGACGCCGGTTCTCGTCGCACCTCGAAGTCAAATTCGATTTTGACGGTGACGACCATCGTTACCGCTCTCGTGTCGACTGGTTGCTCGATATTTGCCGTGGGAAACAGATCTTGCACGTCGGCTGCGTCGATCACGATATCGGATCCATCCGCAGCAAAATGCTCAAACGAAAATGGCTGCATCAATTGCTGGTCGAAGTCTCGGCCTGTTGTCACGGCATCGACTTAAACGCCGAGGGAATCGAATTCATGCGCACCGAACTCGGCTTTGACGAGTTGACGGTTGCCAACGCCGTCGGAGACATCCCCGGCGAGATTCTCAATCGCAACTGGGATGTGCTGCTTCTGGCCGAAGTGCTGGAACACATCGGCAACCCGGTCGATTTTCTGACGCGAATGTACGAAAAATATCGACACTGCGCGCGTGAATTGATCATCACGGTCCCCAATGCCTTCGCATACGAAAATCTGCGATTTATCCGCCGCCGGAAAGAGAACATCAACTCCGATCACTTCTTCTGGTTCACGCCGTATACGCTCGCGCACGTTGTGACCGAAGCAGGGATGTCGCCGGGCGAAATCATTATGTGTCGCGGCGGAGTGGTTAAACCGTGGCAACTGTACCGTAACTCGCGACTGTCAAAAAACCCGCTGTTGCGAAACAACATTCTGATGCGCATACCGCTGAATCAGAGCAACGATCAGCAGTCGATCACATTCGAAACCGAACACGATGAACTCCGTCACGCCGCCTAAATTGCGTTCGAAGCTGTCATCCCCAAGGGAAACGTGACGATGGAACTTTCAAGCGAACTGGTTCATAACCGCATCGGCCAGCAACTCAATTGGGTGGCGTTATGCGTCAAGTCGTTTTACCGCCGCAAGGAAAGGGCGCGGGTCTTGCAGCTGGCAGAGTTTATTCCTCCTCATGCCGTGGTGTTCGATATCGGCGCCAATGCGGGCTCGTTTGCCAAGGAATTTTGCCGTATCCACGATAAAAGCTGCCAGGTTTACTGCTTTGAACCGGTCGCCTACACGCATTCGATCTTGTCGCTGGTGATGCGGTATTATTCCAACTCTGTTGTCGAAAAACTGGCGCTGACCGAGCGGAACGGCGCGTTGGACATTTCGATTCCTGTGAAATCCTCGGGACGGATGGGTGTTGCATTATCGCATTTCGGCGACGAGACGAGACGTGATTTCGTTCGCGAATCGGTGTCCACCATGAGGTTGGACGATTACGTCCGCGACAACGGCGTCGAGCGACTCGACTTCATCAAATGCGACGTCGAAGGGGCCGAATTGCTGGTTCTGCAAGGGGCCACGGCCACCATCGAAAAGTACAAACCGACGATCTATTGTGAACTCGAAAACGACTACACGCAGCGGCTCGGTTACGACGCCGGCGAAGCGTTTTCGTTTCTCGTCGACAGGGGCTATCGCGCCTATGTGAACGTCGAAGGGAAGGGATTTCAATCGATCGGTGCTTATGATCATCCGGCGGATTATCTCTTCCGGATGGATTAAACGCGATCGGGACGAAGCGTTTTACATATCAAATGGTGATCCAATTCCGGCCTGCGGCCGTCTTCACTCTGAGTGAGAAAGCACAAAGACAAGGACGTTGATCGCGACATGGTTTTCAATTCATTTGAATTCGTCTGGTTTCTGCTGATTGTGCTGGTGATCTATTCACAGCTCAAGCATCGGGCACAGAACGTGTTCCTGTTGGGGGCGAGTTACTGGTTTTACGGACGCTGGAACGAAAAGTTCCTGATGCTCATCGTGCTGACGACCCTCATCGATTACATCGCGGCACTCCAGATTGAAAATGCAACCCACGAGCGGCGGCGAAAACTCTGGTTGTGGCTGAGCATGGTCAGCAACCTGGGGGTGCTCTTCGTCTTCAAGTATTACGGCTTCTTCGCCGAGAGTCTGGTGACGATGTTACAGACGGCGGGGCTCGATTTGTCGGCCGATTCTGTGTTTTTGCAGATCACGCTGCCGGTCGGTATTTCGTTTTATACGTTTCAATCGATGAGTTACACGATCGATGTCTACCGCCGCGATTTGAAGGCGACGCGATCGCTGGTCGATTTTTCGTTGTATGTGGCGTTCTTTCCGCAACTGGTTGCCGGCCCGATCGAACGGGCGACGACGCTTTTGCCCCGCGTTACGAACCCTCGTGATGTCACCGTTGAGAATATCACGTCAGGTTGCTGGCTGATCTTTCTCGGCCTTTTCAAAAAGGTCGTGATTGCCGACAACTTAGGCCGTCTGGTGCAGATCGTGTTCGATTCGCCCGAATCGGCTCGGGGGTGGGATCTCGTGTTCGGCGTGTGGGCATTCGCGTGGCAAATCTACGGAGATTTCAGCGGGTATAGCGACATCGCCCGTGGGACGTCGCGGCTGTTCGGGTTCGAGTTGATGCAGAACTTTCGCATGCCGTATTTCGCCTCCAATCCCCAGGAATTCTGGAGCCGCTGGCATATCAGCCTCTCCACGTGGCTCCGCGATTACTTGTATATTCCGCTCGGCGGGAGCCGGAACGGCTCGCTTCAGACGTATCGCAATCTTTGCCTCACGATGTTTCTCGGCGGCTTGTGGCACGGTGCGGCTTGGCATTTTGTCGCATGGGGTATGTTTCAGGGAGTGTTGCTCGTCGGACACCGCATGATGTGTGGGCGCGTGTCGATCGATGACCGCACCTCCAAATCATGGACGCCGCTGCGTGTGTTGAAGACCGTCGGATTCTTTCAATTGGTCTGCTTCGGCTGGCTGTTGTTTCGCGTGAATCAACTCAGCGACATCGCCACACTCGCCTCGCGATTTTCGCTCGGCGGTTCGCTGATGTTCTGGCAATTCCTGGCAGGATTCCTGCTGATTGTTCCTTTGTTGATGTTGCACATCCTGCAGGAAGCGTACGGCGACGAATTGTATGTGCACCGTTGGTCGTTCGTGCGACGGGTCGCCATCTATTCGCTGATGGGAGCAGGAATTCTGATATTTGGAGTGAAAAGCGGCAGTGAATTCATCTATTTCCAGTTCTGAACTCGGTCCGCCGGAAGGTCGGCAACCGTGGCGCATGGCGGCGAAGAGATCCGCACCGGCGATACTGTTGTCGCTCGCGCTGATCGGTGGAATGTCGTGGTTTGCGAATCAGCGGCTCGCCAGATATCCGCTGGCAGAGACATCGGCTCATCGCAAATTCGAAGCGATCTCGCAGGCCCGGCATTATGATGCCATCATCATCGGCATGTCGCGCGCGCACTTCGGCGTCGACCCGAGTTGTTTCCCGGAAGGGGGAACGTATTACAATCTTGCGCTTCCAGGGGCTGCCGGTCGAATGTCGCGGTTGACAGTCGATCGGTTTCTCGATGCGGGCAACACCGCTCGATATGTGCTTTTCGAAATGAATCCCCTTACGTTCGACCCCGTCGCGGCGTGGCGAAGGCCGTTTCATGACGCCGATGCCATCGGCAGCGAATGGGTCGATCAACTGCAATATCAGACGTATGGCCCCGATTCGCTCGAGACTGCATGGTATCACTGGGAGACAACCCCCTTGTGGTCGCGTCGCAGCCCTCCCGAATGGTTTTTCTTTGGCGTTGACCGACACGAGACACGAACGTTCGGTTGCGATGAACGTGACAAGCTCGACCGCTATGTGATGGGTCATATTTCACTCGAAGACCAGCCGATTCCGCCGCGCGAGCGAGGGAAGACCGTCCGCAACGTGAACAAGCGTAAGAACCCCCTCTCGCTCGAAGAGGTTGCAGCTGTCGAGGCCCTCATCGTTCGTCTTCAAGCGGCCGGAAGCCAGGTGATACTTTTCGAAACCCCTCTTTGCAATTACAGAACCGTCGGCGAACCGTACGAACAATACAAGGAGGAGGTCGAGCGGATCGTCAATCAATACCACCTCGTGCATTTGAATTATCGCGAACACAAAGTCGCCTCGGTGACAACGGATGTCGAACAGTATTTCTGGGACCGCACACATCTTTCGCAAAGCGGTGCGCTCGTCTTTTCGAAAGAGTTATGGCGAGATGCAGAATTGTCGCTTACGCCGCTCGATTCGCCGAATCAGGGTCCACGATTGGCAACATCACCTGTGAGTCGCCAGTAAAAAGTACGTCGCTGACGGCATTCCAGACTTCAGCCGGCGACAGCAGGTCAAGACATTCGTGTTGTGTGGGACACTCCTTTTTGAAGCAATAACTGCAAGGCAATCGGCGATGCAAAACCCGATGACCGTCACCGAACGGACCGCTGGTTACGGGGTGTGTCGGCCCGAACAAAGCGACCACCGGTCCCCCCACCATCGCGGCCATATGCATTGGTCCGCTGTCGGTTGAGATCACCACACGCGCAAGACTCAACACGCCGGCCAGTGAATTCAAATCGGTCTTGCCGGCGAACGAAAGGCCTGGCGGACCGATTCCCTCTGCGATCCGATCTGCCAGTTCTTTATCGGAAGAGGCACCGGTAACGACGGGAACGATCTGTTGAGCAACGAGCGTTTTTCCGAGTCTGATCCAATGCTCTTCGGGCCAGCGTTTGGTGACCCACGCCGGGCTATGGCCGGGATTCAATACCGCAAACGGTTTTTCGAGAATCCCGTGCGACTGAAGTATGGCGGCAGCCGATTCGCGACAGCGATCGAGCTGAGGAAATCGCTTCGTTAAAGGGGCCTGATGAAGGCCGATCGGTTTCAAGATGTCGCGAAACAGTTCAACCGTTTGTTTTCCCGTGAGGTCGAGTTTGACGCGATGTGTATAAAACGGACCGCTTCGCGTACCGAGACGAACAGCGGCGCGGGTACTCCCTGCCAGCCAACGGCTGTATCGTGACGACTGCAAATCGACGACGAGATCGAATTGTTCTCGCCACAACGCCGCAGCGGTTTTCGTCCAGTTCCACGGGTTGTGATTGCGCTGGTGTGTGATCACACGATCGACGCAACTGTCGTCCGACATCAAACCGGCGGTCAACGGACCGGTCAGCACCGTCAATTCCGCTTGCGGATACCGCGATTTCAGTACGGCGAGCAACGGGATCACGTTCATCACATCTCCCAATGCCGAGAGACGAATGACGAGGATCCGACGGAATTCGCGAGACTGCAACGAAAGACTGTTCACGCCACCATCCGGAAGAGATTGTGCTGGTCGGTATCCCATGAACCAAGGCATTCGACCATCGCTTCTGCGATCAACGCCAACGCCGGTGCATTCAAATGAACGGCGTCGATATACGCCGCCTCCGTTGGCAATGACGCGACAATGTCGTCGACATCGAGATAGGATGCGTTGTGCTTATCAGCGAGTTCGCGAAGAGAGCGATTATAATCGGTCAATCTGAGATTGCGGTCGCGATCGTGCAACACCGGCACCGATCCCCACAAGACAACCTTCGTCGCCGGGTTGACAGCGCGAAGACGTTCGATCATTCGTTCGACGTTGTCGCGAAATTCCGCGAGGGGAACGACTTCTCCACACGGGACAATACGACTGAGCCACGGTTTTCTCAGTCGGCGCTTGGCCATCTTCAACAGTTTACGGCCCCACTTGCGCATGAGCGAATCGGGATAATACGGAATGTAAAACTTCGGAATTGTCGTCACCCAGGAATCGACCAGACCAAAATTGATCAGAGCAATGTCGGCGATGACCGGCTCTCGTCGCAGTCGATGGAAACCTTCTCGCGAGGTGCTCATGGTGCGGCCCCAGTTTTGCACGTCGACGGCATATCCCCGCTGACTAAGCAACTTCGCCAATTGCGTCGGCAGCGACGACTGCTCCGGGAGAACTTCACATCCCTCGGTGTTGCAATCACCAATCGCCAGCAGACTCAATCGCGTTTCCATAGAAACTGCTTCACCTAACTCTACTCGGGAAATCGGCCTCGTAAATCCAGAAGTCGAAGACCATCGATTCGCGCGAATCGACAATGCCTGGGTGGACAAGAAGTCGCAAATTACACGCCATTCGTCGAAATCGGTCAAGATCAGACGGACCATTGTCGCCGATGGTGAATTGACAGCTGAACTCGATCGCCGATCGAATCCGGATCTCGTGATCATGTTCCATTGCAGAATCACCTGACACGCACGCGATGTTAAGACAGAAAACACGAGAAAAATGGGGCGACTACGCATACAGCGACAACTCCCTTGCTTCCTTTGGGATGTACTCCATTTCGAATTGACGCTACACTTCCATTCTCTATTCTTAAACTTGGGATCCCTGACACACGTCATGCCGCTCATTCGGAGGTGTTGCCGTTTGAGCCGGGGTATTCGTTTCGTACTCTCCTTTTTTCTGAGAGTCGTCGCGTTTCCCATCGTCGTCATTTATTCGTGTTGTAATTTTCCTGGAATGGATGTCGCCGTCTCTTTTTCCAGGCACGATGCGTACCGTCAATCGGTCGGTACTGCACGTTGTCGGTCATGCAAGAAGGGACGGCAACCTGTGTTTGATCAAATCTCCAGTCGGCAAGATCAAGTCGCTGAAGTCGTACAACGGACGGGAAGGTCATTGAGATGGTGCAACAAAAATCGCTCTACGAAAAACTGAGGGAGATGTCGCAGAATTTCTGGTGGAGCTGGCAGCCGGAAGTCACAAATCTCTTTCGCCAGATCGATCCCGTACGGTGGACGCAGCTCGGGCATAATCCCGTGCTGTTGCTCGATGAGTACACACCAGAAAAGCTCGAAAAACTGGCGAACGTTTCCGTGTTGCATTCGCGCATCAATCTGGCGTACCGAATGTGGCAGGAGTATATGGAATCCGATCAGACCTGGGGTGCAACGCACACCGGTATTCTCGGTCGAAGGCCCGTCGCTTATTTCTCGGCCGAATTCGGCATTCACGAATCCCTTCCCATTTACTCGGGAGGTTTGGGAGTGCTCGCCGGCGATCATCTCAAGAGTGCGTCTGACCTCGGCGTGCCGCTTGTCGGCATCGGCTTGTTTTACGACGAAGGGTATTTCTCGCAACACATCGATCTCGACGGCTGGCAACAGGAATCGTACACACGAACTTTGGCATCGAAGCTGCCGTTGCACCCGGTCGTCGATGCCAAAGGGAATCGATTACAGGTCTCGGTCACGACGCGAACGGGCAAAATTCACGCCCAGATTTGGCGCGTCAATGTCGGACGCACGACGCTGTTTCTACTCGATACCGACGTCACCGATAACTCCGCCGAAGACCGCGAACTGACCTCGCGATTGTACGGAGGCGATCAGCGCACGCGCATCCGTCAGGAAATCATGCTGGGAATCGGCGGCGTCAAAGCGCTGAATGCGATGGGCATTTTTCCCAACGTCATTCACATGAACGAAGGGCATTCGGCGTTCGCTCCGCTCGAAGTGATCCGCATCCGCATGAAAGAAGACGGGCTGACATTCGATGCCGCGTTGCGCGAGACATCGTCGTCGGGGGTCTTTACCACACATACGCCGGTTCCGGCAGGCCACGATCGCTTTCACTCGGCACTGCTCGAAGAACATGTCGGCCCGCTGGCTGATGAAATCGGCCTGAATCATAACTCGCTGATGGGAATGGGGCGCGTCGATCCGCAAAACCCCAACGAACCGTTCTGTATGACCGTACTGGCATTCAAACTCAGCCGTTATACCAACGCCGTATCCAGTCTGCACGGCTTCGTCAGCCGGCGCATGTGGGCCAGCTTGTGGCCGTGGCGGAGTGAAGAAGAAATTCCTATCGGCCATATCACGAACGGGGTGCATGTGCCGACCTGGCTCGCCGCACAAATGCGTGTGCTCTACGACCGCGTGCTTCCCAACAACTGGTTCTTGCGCACCGGTGAACCGGAAGTCTGGGCGGGATTCGAGCAAGTGACCCCCGGCGAACTCTGGGAAACTCACGATGCGCTCAAGAGCCGATTGATTGCGTATGCCCGGACCCGGATTGCCCGGCAGGCCGAACGGAGGGGAGAATCTGCCGAGACGATCGCACAGATGTCCGGTGCCCTCGATCCTCGTGCGCTGACGATTGGATTTGCCCGCCGCTTCGCACCCTACAAGCGAGCCGATTTAATCCTCCGAGACCTCGAATTGTTTGCCGAATTGATGAGTGACGCCTCGCAACCGATTCAGTTTCTGTTTGCCGGCAAGGCCCATCCTGCCGACGATCAAGGCAAGCAGATCATTCAACGCATTTACAAACTCACCCAGGAACCTCGATTCAAAGGGAAGATCGTTCTGCTCGAAGATTACGACATCAATCTCGGACGGCATCTCGTTCAGGGTGTCGACGTCTGGTTGAACAATCCGCGCCGTCCGTTGGAAGCCTCCGGCACGAGCGGGCAGAAGGTCGTGCTTAACGGCGGCCTCAATTGCTCGATTCTCGACGGCTGGTGGGCCGAAGCCTATGACGGCTCAAACGGCTTCGGCATCGGCAGCGGCCGAACGCACGTCGATCAAGATGTGCAAGACACCCGCGACGGCGAAAACCTTTACAAAGTCCTGCACGAAGAGGTCATTCCGCTGTATTACACACGCGATCGCGACGACCTTCCGCAGGAATGGATCAAACGGATGAAACGGGCCGTCCGCACACTCGGTTGGCGGTTTAATGCCGACCGCATGGTGATGGACTACGCCAGCACCATGTACGTCCCCGCCGCCGGCGGCCTGTCGTGCAACCTCAAACAGCTCTTGTGAGAATTCGAGCGTCACGATTTCTTGCTCACGACAACCGCGCGTCGTTTTCGGCGAACCCGTCAATCTGACCGATGACGACGATACCCGAATCGGTGACGGTGAAGCCGTTTGCGCGGTCTTCGTCGAGGTTATACCCGACCTGAACTCCCTCGGGGAGATGCACTCCTTTATCGATAATCGCCCGTCGCACCTTCGCATGCCGGCCGATGTCGACTCCCTCGAACAAAATCGAATCCTGCACGTTCGCCCAACTGTTGACGCGGACATTCGGCGAGAGAATCGACCGTTCGACTCGCCCCCCCGAGATGATGCATCCCGATGAAATCACGCTATCGAGTGCCACGCCGACGCGGGGCTCGGGGGCTGCGGCCTGGGCAAACACGAACTTCGGCGGTGGAAACGACGGTTGATACGTCCGAATTTCCCACGACCCATCGTACAGGTTGAGCTGCGGCTTGACCGCAATCAGATCCATGTTGGCTTCGTAGTAGGCATCGAGCGTACCGACGTCGCGCCAATACCGGCTGTCCCCCGTGTTCTTATCCCGAAAGGGAAAGGCCCGAACCAAATGCGTGTCGAGCAACGAGGGTATGATGTTCTTGCCGAAATCGTGTTTGCTGTCGTTCTTCGTCGCGTCACGGCAGAGTTGATCGAACAGAAAATTCGCCCCGAATACGTAAATGCCCATCGACGCCATGCAGCGCATGGGGTCGTTCGGTATCGAAAACGGCTCGGTCGGCTTCTCGTCGAAGCGAATCACTCGCCGATCTTCGTCGATCTGAATCACGCCGAACTGCGTTCCTTCGTGCAGGTCGACGGGAATGCAGCCGATGGTCGCATCGGCTCCTGACGCGATGTGGTCGTCGATCATTTCGGAATAATCCATCTTGTAGATGTGATCGCCCGAAAGAATGATGACGTATTCCGGCCGTGTTTTTTCAATCGTATAAATGTTCTGATAGACGGCATCGGCCGTCCCTTGATACCAGTGTTCGTCGATCCGCTGCTGCGGCGGTAAGACATCGATGAATTCATCGAGTTCGCGGCACAAAAATCGCCAGCCGAGGTTGATATGACGATCGAGACTCGCCGCCTTGTACTGCGTGAGCACCAGTATTTTCCGCAGACCGCTGTTGATGCAGTTCGACAGGGTAAAGTCGATGATGCGGTAAATGCCACCGAACGGGACGGCCGGTTTCGCCCGATCGCGCGTCAGCGGTTCGAGACGAACCCCTTTTCCACCGGCGAGAATCAGTGCCAGTACACGAGTTTTCCGAGAATCCACAAGACATTCCTTATTGTATCGGAGATTGGAGACCCAGGATGAATGAAGCCGCTGTGACCTCGCAAGATCGGAAATCATAGCAACTCGAACGGCGTTCGTCAGCAACGTGCAGTCCGAAATGGACGCCCCATGATCGAAACGGTTCACTCCAAATTCACGAGACAACAGGAATAGGTGCTCATGGTAAAAACGGCCATCAAGCCGCGAATGTCATGCTTCGAACGTCATCCTCCCATGATTTCCAACCAGCTCGAAAACGCGAAGAAGGCGAGGATCGCAACGAGAATGAGATTGCTCCACCAGCGATTGCGATACCGGTTTTCGATCTCCTTCGACTGCAGATTCAAATACAGCAGCAAGAACGCCAACAATGGTAAAAACGCGGCACCGAAGAGAGCATATGCCTTCTGCACGCGCGAAAATGCAACCCACAATCCCACGCCGGGGATCGTCGCCAGCAACCACAGGAAGTGCCGGTATCCCGAGACCTGACGAATTTGCTCGGGGGGAAGATTTTCAGCCGAACCGGTCTTGAGGGCATCGACAAAGAGGTATGGTGCACTCTGCCAGACACCCAACATGCTGCTGAAGACCGCACTCCAGGCCCCGACAAGAAATGCCCACTTCACATAGACCCCGGAGGGACCAAACGCTGCTTGCAGTTGTTCTCCGAGTTTTACGACCAGCCGTGATCCTCCCCCTTCAACAGTAATACGGCTGCCGATAAGAATCATCGCCATGCCGAAGAGTGCGGTCATGAAATACCCCGCGGCCAGATCGGCACGACAACTGGAAATTGATTCCGGGCCCTTGCGTCCGACTTCGCGAATCCAGTAACCATAGCAGAGCAGCGTCACCGTCCCGCCGACGCCGCCGATCACACCGATCGTCCATTGCCGGCCATCGTTATCGAGACTCAGAAACGTCGGCGAGAAGAGTCCCTGCAAGAACTGACCCCAATCGGGCCTTAGAGCGATCGCCGTCCCAACCGTGGAGACGAACATGACTCCGACGAACAGACTCATCACTTTCTCGAACGATTCGAACCCCCCCCGATGGACAAGCACCAGCGCGATGAAACTGTGAAGCAGACCGTAGATAATTCGATCGACATCGGGATTGACGAGCGGAAAGAGAGCGTGCGCCACCACGCCGCAGGCACTCATCAACGCTAAGGCTGTCAGAAACGTCCAGCACGACAGATAGAAGAGGAAGAACACGCGTAAAGGCCGGCCACCCTTTTGAATCGCGGCTTCGAGCACCGTCTGACCGCTGACAAGTTGATAGCGAGCCAACCCTTCGTTGAGCACGAATTTCAGCAGTGCGCCAAGCGCAACCGCCCAAAGCGCGATCAGTCCCAGTTTACTGCCGGTGAGTGCTCCCGTGGCCAGATCTCCGGCCCCGACTCCTGTCGCGGCGACGATCAGTCCTGGGCCGATCACCAGCAGAAGCTTACTGAAACGCCTGTCACTGTTGGCTGAGTTCATCATACTTCCGTTCTGTCGTGTGGACATGGCCGTACGAGAATCGGGCTCCATACTATCTACAAGCCGTTTAATAACCCTCTGGACGACGGTTTTTCAGGGCCATTTGACCATTCTTCTATCGCCAACCGGGTTATGAAACCAGTTCTACACACCATGTGAAATTACGATGTGCCGCACAAGCGCAACGGGCGTTAAAACAATCAGGATCATCAAATTCTCTGCAAACGCCATCTGTGCAGAATTGAGTAAGATCGGGTGCAATCGAATTGAGCCATGTTCTCTGTCGTTTCTCGCGCAATCGGGTGGGGAATGACTGCGAACAATCGTTCGCCTGCGTCGATGTTTCCGAGAGAAGCCTGTCAAAAAACCCATGAGCATTTCGAAAAGGACGTCGATGACTGCGGTTTGCCTCTCTTCACAGAGATTCGAGTTCGAAACAGAAGGGGGGATCCCACCAGAACGAATTAATGTAACCTGTTATTATATAAACTGTTGTGGATATTTATCACATCGCGGCACAGAGCAGATCCCCACACGCTGACCTCGGAAGGCGTAAAATGAGTGTTGCCGTTCGTCAAAGCCACACTCAACAGGTCATTTGTTCACAACGGAAAGCGTGGCAACGGCTAGTGCAGTGGGATGAATCGGTCGGTTTTCATCATCAAAACTGAGAAATGTTTCCAGAAAACAACGTCGGCGACGTCGCGGCGACTCCCGACCGACAAAACCGAGGTTTTCTTCGGCAACGAAAAAAACTCAAGCTATAGTTGGCTGTAATGCTCGAAAAATATTTTGACCTCAGACCGTTTCATCACTCTCTGGACTTTGGATTTCAGACCATCATTCGGTTGATCAATCCGTGTTGACCCGAAATATGAATCAGGTTTAACTGAACACCGCACGACAGAGTTGAGGACCACGTCCTATGACCCGTAAAGATGCACTACTCAGATTGCACCAGCGTTTGCTTGCGAAACGCGAGGCACTGCGACAAACATTGGCCGACGAAATGGGTTTGTCGGAACCTGCAAAAACCAGTGGCGGAGACGTCGGTGACGAAGCCAACGACGGCGTGCAGGCCGAATTGCATTCGCAGCTCGCAGCGCTTGAAAGCCGAGAACTCCGGCAAATCGAACGCGCCATTGAACTGATTCGCGAAGGAAATTACGGAAAATGTGAGGGCTGCGGCGGGTCCATTCCGATTGCTCGACTGACCGCACTTCCCTATTCGCTGCAGTGCGTTGCCTGTGCCCAACGTCTCGAAGAACGACGCGCTCAAGGCCTTGAAGATGATGCCGACTGGGAGTCGGCTTTCGAATTCGAAGGCCGGTTCAACGAACGGGACATCTCAATCAGCGATATCGATGTTGATTTCAGCTGACACTGAACGTCACTTCGATACGAGACAAAGAGCGCGGTTCGTATGAACGATCCGTCCTCTGAAACTCGACTCCACATAACAATTCCGTTGAGTGTGAAACCGTCACATTTTTCGTTTCTATCACCATCCGCCGCGTCAGGCTGTTTCCCGAGATACGTCAGGATCACCACGATGAACAACCGATTTCCCGTTCTCGTTTTGTTGAGCGGATTGCTATTGGGGTTTGGTTGCGCAACCTGGATGACTAAAGAAGGAAGCTTCGGACCCGCCCCGGCTCTTGCTCTCGATGAGCAGCTGGCACGGTCGAGTTCCGATTTGCATGGAACCGGCCCGCTGCACGAAAGCAGTCGCCTGCTCGCAAAAGTCGCAAAGCACGTCACCCCCAGCGTTGTGCATCTGCAAAGCAAACGAGCCGTTCAAGGAGGTACCGTCGAGGAAACCGGCTCGGGCGTGCTTATGGGAAACGATCGCGTTCCCGGTGTGTACGTCGTCACGAACCGCCATGTCATCTCCGATGCGAAATTGTCCCATGTGGCCATTCATTTGTACGATGGGCGCGTGCTGCATCCGACGCGCATCTGGACCGATAAAGCCACCGATCTCGCCGTACTCAAAGTCGAAGCCGACGATCTTCCCACCTCCAACTGGGGCGATAGCCAGAACCTCGATATCGGGCACGTCGTGCTGGCACTGGGGAGTCCGTTCGGATTGAGCCAGTCGGTGACCTTCGGGATTATCAGTGCCAAAGGACGCCGTAGTTTGAAACTCGGTGAAGGAACCGAAGTTCTAAATCAGGATTTTCTGCAGACCGACGCCGCCATCAACCCGGGCAACAGCGGCGGTCCGCTTGTCGACCTGAATGGAGAGGTCATCGGCATCAACACGGCGATTGCTTCGAACAGCGGCGGAAACGACGGCATCGGTTTCAGCATTCCCAGCCATCTCGCCCGGCGCGTCGTCGAACAACTCTTAAGCGACGGGAAAGTCACTCGTGCTTATCTGGGGGTGAAACTCGATCCCGAATTCTCTCCCGAGACGGCGACAAAACTCCGGCTCGACCGTATTCGCGGTGCCCGTGTGACCGAAGTGTATCAGCAGACCCCCGCCTCGCGATCCGATTTGAGAATCAACGATGTGATCATGTTGTTCGACGGCACCGAAGTGCTCGACGAAAATCACCTCATCAATCTCGTCAGCCTGACACCCATCGACAAACAAGTACGACTGCAGGTCTGGCGTGAAGGGAAAAAGGTCTCGATTGAAGTCGTTCTCGGCGACCGCGATGAACTCGAACAACGTTCGGCATCGTATCGTCGCGATCAGGCCATACCGGCCGAATCGATGGGTTTGAAAGTTGAATCGATGGGCTTGACCGTCGAACGACTCGACGCCGAGATCGCCGATCAACTTGGGTTCCGCTCGTTATCGACGGGCCTGATGATTACGCAGATTCCGCGAACGAGTACGCTGGCCGATCGCGTACAGCCGGGCGACGTCCTGCTTGAAGTCGCCGGTCTGCCGGTCACGTCGCACGCCGACTTTACACAGGCGTTAGAGACGAACGCGCATCGCAGCACGCTCGTGTTGAAAGTTCTCCGCAAATCGGCGACGGGTGAAGACATCCGAATCGTGCTGTGGAAACACGCGGAATAATCTTAACCGCAACAGACCCGAACACTACTGCGCCGAAACGGCGGCATTGCCCGGACCTTCTTTCGTTCTGGCTTTGGGAGCACCTGCCATCGCCGTCGCGCTGCCGGGACGGTTCATCAACCACAGCAAGACGGGGTTGGCAATGAAGACGGTACTGTAAGTACCGGCGACCATGCCGACGAGCATCGCATAGGCGAAACCGTGAATTCCTTCGCCGCCGAAGACGTACAGAATAATGACCACGATGGTCGTCGTCACCGAGGTAAGAATCGTTCGCGACAATGTCTGATTGACACTCAGGTTGATCATATCGGCCGTCAAAGCCGGGTTCTTGCCGCGCACTTCGCGGATACGGTCGAAAATCACGATGGTGTCGTTGAGCGAATACCCGATGATCGTCATCAAAGCCGCGACGATCGTCATGTTGAATTTGAAATCGGTGAATCCCAGTGCCTGACCGACGGTTGTACCTCCGAGGTACGATCCTAAGGCGATCATCCCCATCACCACCAGCACGTCGTGAAAGACCGCGACGATGGCGGCGATACCGAACGTCGCCCGCGAGAAGCGGAACCACAAATACGCCACGACGGCCAAACCGCTTGCGACCATCGCGAGCAAGGCCGATTCTTTCATTTCGTCGGCGATCGAACTGGCGAAGCTGTTCACTTCATCGAACAGCGGCGTCGATGCCATATCGTCTTGCATCGATTTCAGCGACGACTGGAAGTCGGCCTCTTTCAAATCTTGAATCGCGGTCACTTGAACCTGTTTGAATGCCGAAGTCGCCGAACCGGCTCCCGTTGCTGCCGGTTTGCCCTCTTCCAGGCCGATCACTTCGAATAACGATGAGGGTTCGTCATACACGGCTCCCCCTTCAGATTGGGACAACCGGGTGATCGCCTCGGACAATTGATCGGTCAGCGTCACGATCTTCACCGGAGAACTGAGATCGATCGTCGTGCGGTGCCCGCCAACAAACTTCGCGGGGGCATCGTCACCGGCGACCGCCGTCGGTTCGCTGTACGTCATCGTCACACGTCGCAGATGAAATTGTCCATCTTTGAATGCATCGACTACCTGTTCGCGGACGAGGGTCACGTTTTGTTCGGTGGTTCGCAACCGATAACGTTCGATCGACTTTCCTTCTCCGGCTTCCCCTTCGATGACCAGCCGTTCGAGTGAAATGTTCATACCCATGGCATTGACGATATGACTGCGGACATCGTCAAAATTGGCCGATTCTTCGAGTTCGAAGGTGACCATCGTCCCGCCGCTGAAATCGATGTCGAGGTTTTCCTGGCCGCGGGCTCCCAGACCGGCGAACCCGGCGAGTATCAACAGTATCGAGACCGCGACAAACAGTTTCTGCTTCGAGAGAAAATCGAATTTCGTTTCACCAATAAGCGCTGTGAAATTCAACTGCGTGATCCAGCGTTTGCGTTCACCGATTTCGAACAGCAGCCGCCCGAAGACCAGCACCGAGAACAATGTCATCACGATGCCGATAAACAACGTGACCGCGAAGCCTTTGACCTGATCGGTTCCGATCAGATACAGAATGACGGCGGTAATCAGCGTGGTGATGTTCGAGTCGATGATCGCCGAAAGCGCTTTGCCGAAACCATTCTGAATCGTCATGCGCAAGCTTGATCCCCGCGACTGTTCTTCCCGCATACGCTCGTAAATCAGCACGTTGGCATCGACGGCCATACCGATCGTCAGCACGAGACCGGCCAATCCCGGCAGAGTGAACGTTGCGGCAATGAGAGCCATCGTTCCGAGAATGAGCACAAGATTCATCAGCAGACACAAGTCAGAAATAAGACCGGCGGTGCGATAATAGAACATCATGAAAAACAAAACGGCAATACCGGAAACGGCTATCGCAAAAATGCCTTTCTGTTGCACGTCGACACCCAGCGTCGGGCTGATCGTGTTTTCGCTGATCGGCTCGGGCTTGTTGGTCACGGGGTTCTTTGTGAATGGAACCTCCAGCGCCCCGGCGTTGAGAACGTTAATGAGTTCGGTAATTTCATCCTGCGTGAAGCGACCCGAGATTTGCCCCTGATCGCTGATCGTCGTCTGAATACGCGGCGCCGAGTGAACTTCGTTGTCGAGTAAAATCGCAAGGTGCGTGAAAAACTCTTCTGCGTCGGGCCGATTGGCGCTCGTCAACGCCTGAAACAAAAATCCGCCACGCTGATTGAAAGTAAAACCGACCGCAGGGGCTCCGTTTTCGTCTTGAGTCGGATACGCCCGTGTCAGGTAACGCCCGGTAATGCGACGGTCTTCATTGGGTTCGACGATCACCAGGACTTCCTGACCGACTTGTTCACCATCCCGCATAATGGGACGTGTTGCCAGCCGTCCTTCGCCCGATTGAATTTCTTCTCCTGCCACCCGTTTCCAACTCGCGACCACGCGGCCGTCTTCACGGACGTCGTCGGCAACATCCTGAGCCGCAGAAATGATGCGTGCATGCCGCTTCTGATTGGCCACGATGGAGAATTCCAGACTCCCGAGCCGCGTCATTGCGTTTTTCTTCTGCTGCACCAGTTCGGGATCGTCACCGGGAATAATGACTTCGATGCGGTCCATCCCGACCTGCCGCACGGTGACTTCTTCGGTCCCCGACGGATTGATACGGCGGATAATCGCGCCAACCATGTTCTGAATCAATTGGCCGTCGATCGGTTTATCGAGCCGTTTTGCTTCTTCGGCGTCGAGTTGATAGACGAGGTTGGTTCCCCCCGCCAGATCGATGCCGAGGCTGAAACAGTCTTTCCAACTGTTTCCTTTGGCGACCTGATACATCATCGGGGTCGCGCCCATAAACAAGGCGAAGAACACCAGCGTGAGACGACCAGCGACGTCCTTCAGCTTCAGCATCTTGGCGACCAGCGTTCCCAAAATGAACGGCACCACAAACACCAGCAGGGCGAACACCAGCAACAACGTTCCCGACGATGAAGCGGTCTGGGCAACTTGCTCTACTGCTGCACCTGCCGCGGCGGAACCGTCTTGAGCCAGCAATGCCCATGGGGAAAATGACAAGTTCAACATAAAAAATCGATCCTTTGGTTTCGACCCTACACGATTCGAGACGATTCTCGAATCAAACTCTTCAATACCGTTTTCTGTTTCCGTGCGAATTGTATTTCATCGGTGAAAAATTCATCAATTGCAGTTTGATGTCTATTTTTCAGCGGTGGGTTTTTCTGGCTCTTTCAAGACCGATTCGATGCTGCGACGCTGCACGCGAATGCGCGTGTTGTCGTCGACTTTCAGCGTCACTTCCTTGCCATCGGCACTGATGTTGGCGACCGTTCCCAGAATCCCGCCGATCGTCACCACCGGATCATTCTTCTTCAGCGAATTGAGCAATTCATCCCGGCGTTTGCGATCGCGACTTTGCGGTCTGAGAATCAGAAAATACCACAGCGCGACAATCATCATCAGGGGATACATCATATCGATAATCGACGGGCCGACCGGAGGATTTCCGGCGGGAGGCGGATCGGCAGCCAACAGATTCAAAAACAATCCCCAATCCCACATGTGTTATCCTTTGAACAGACGCCGTGTCCGTCGATGGTTAAGGCCTTTGACAACGAGCTTTAACTCATTGTGGTTCTTCGAGTAAATATCAATTTTTCCGCGGCGATCGTGCGCACAACGCGAGACAAGCCTTGCGAGTCGGAGATCGGCTTCCGTACACCCGTTTTGGGGATGTTTGCCCACTCAATCGCCATGAAACGAAACGGATATATTAGTGAGACCCGGCATTTGGAGCAAGTTGACCCGTCACGAACTCCCCGCCGCGCCCCTCGCGAATCGCCTCGCGAAGCTGTTTCAGCAACGTCTGATAGTGCGAAATGTTGTGCCACGACACCAGAATCGGCCCCAGCATCTCTCCTGCTATGAACAAATGTCTTAAATAAGCCCGGCTGTACGTCCGGCAGACGGGACATTCGCATGTCTCATCCAACGGCCGGCCGTCGCGTTGATACTGGCTGTTTCGCAACCGAACCGGCCCGGCCGTCGTAAATGCCATCGCATTTCGCCCGTTGCGCGTCGGCATCACGCAGTCGAACAGATCGACGCCGCGCGAAACGGCCTGCAAAATGTCTTCGGGACGACCGACCCCCATCAGATAGCGCGGCTTGTCGGCGGGCAACAGCGGAACGGTGTAATCGAGCGTGTCGTACATCAGCGAGGGGGCTTCCCCGACGCTTAACCCCCCGACGGCGTAGCCTTTGAAGTCGAGTTCCAACAATCCCTTGGCCGAATGCACGCGATGCCGTTCGGATGTCCCTCCTTGCACAATGCCGAACAGCATTTGATCGTCCCGCTTTTGTGCATCGCGGCAACGGCGCGCCCAGGCGGTCGTTCGTTCGACGGCGTGCATCAATCGGGCGGGGTCGACATCGTGAGGCGGGCATTCGTCGAGACACATGATGCAATCGGCACCGAGCTGTTCTTGAATTTTAACCGCCGTTTCCGGCGAGAGTTCGAATAACTTCCCGTCGATGTGCGAGCGGAAGACGACGTGATGATCGTCGAGCCGCGTCAGTCGCGAGAGGCTGAAGACCTGAAACCCGCCGCTGTCGGTGAGGATCGGCCCGTCCCACGCCATGAAGTTGTGCAAGCCCCCCATCTCCGCCACGACGTCGGCCCCCGGTCGTAGCGCGAGGTGATACGTATTCGAAAGCACCATCTGCGCCCCGGCTTCGCGCAGCTGTTCGGGGAGCAGACCTTTGACCGTCGCCAGCGTTCCCACCGGCATAAACGCCGGCGTATCGACCACGCCGTGAGGAGTCGTCAAACGACCCACCCGCCCCAGAGACGAACGATCAACGGCATCAACGGTGTATGAAAAATGCATAAGTTTAATAATGGAAAATTGATAATTGATAATGGACAATAAAAAACAGAAAACCGACGACGTTGGACCCCTTCATTATTCGTTGTCCATTGTCAATTCTCCATTAACGAACGTTGGGTCTCGGTGTCATCTCGGTGTTACGGTTCATTGTTCTTGTTCGTTTTGGCTTCGGTTGCGTCGGGTCGATGGTCGGTTTGGGCAACTCGGGTGTCGATTGCAAGATCGATTTC
Organism: Planctomycetota bacterium; assembly: GCA_027618475.1. Taxonomy (GTDB): domain Bacteria; phylum Planctomycetota; class Planctomycetia; order Planctomycetales; family Planctomycetaceae; genus JAQCEJ01. Next base: position 37,198 of record JAQCEJ010000045.1, read on the forward strand.
ACGAACGCGATCAATCCGTCGTCGCTCAGTTCGATTTTCGGCAACGGCACCATCGCCTGTCTTGTATCGACGACGCGAACGGGAGTCCGGCTGCACAGCGACAGTTCGCGAATGCGCGAACCGCTGCGATAGCCGAAGACGAGATAACCCTCTTCGAGATGCATGTCGTCGATCTGCCACGATTGCGCGAGCAGTTGCAATTCCTTGATCGCCAATAATCGCAACACCACCTCCGGCGGCGGACCAAACCGGTCGCGGAGTTCGTTCATAAAATCGTTCAGCTCGTCCTGCGTCGCCGTGGAAGAGACCCGTCGGTACAGGTCGATTTTCTGGCGACCGGCGGGAATGTAATCGTCAGGAAAATACGCCTTACCCGGCAGATGCACGGCGACGTGCCGATGTTCGCGCAGCGGCTGATTCTTCAGCTTGCGGACCGAGTTTTCGAGCAATTGGCAGTACAATTCGTAACCGACGGCCGAAATGTGTCCGCTCTGTTCGGTTCCGAGAATGTTTCCCGCACCGCGAATTTCGAGATCTCGCATCGCGATTTTGAACCCCGCCCCAAGTTCGCTGAATTCTTCGATCGATTTCAACCGTTTCGCGGCGATCGGCGTCAGGCTCTTTCCTTCGGGAATCAGCAGATAACAATACGCCCGGTGTTTGTAACGCCCCACACGGCCGCGCAACTGGTGCAGATCGGCGAGCCCGTAATTCTCGGCCTGATGGATGAAAATCGTATTCGCATTCGGAATATCGAGCCCGCTTTCAATGATAGTCGTGCAGACGAGAATGTCGATGCGCGCGGCGACGAAATCGAGCATGACGTTTTCGAGTTCGTGTTCGTTCATCTGGCCGTGGCCGATGCCGATTCTCGCCTCGGGGACAATCTGCTGCAATCGGTCGGCGATCATCTGAATGTTGTAAACGCGATTGTGCACGAAATAAATCTGCCCGTTGCGATTAAGTTCGCGCACGACCGCTTGCCGAATCATCTCGGGATCAAACCGCGTGATTCGCGTCTCGACGGCGATGCGGTCTTGCGGCGGCGTGAGCAAGTTTGAAATGTCGCGAATGCCGAGCAGCGACATGTGCAGCGTTCGCGGAATCGGCGTCGCCGAGAGCGTCAGCACGTCGACTTCGAGCCGCAGTTGTTTGAGTTTTTCTTTCGCGGCGACGCCGAAGCGCTGCTCTTCGTCGATCAGCAGCAGGCCGAGGTCTTTGAATTTGACATCTTCCTGTACGATGCGGTGCGTGCCGATAACGAGATCGACGGCTCCCGCTTCCATGTCCTCAAGGATTTTTTTCTGTTCCCCTTTGGTGCGAAACCGCGAGAGGACTTCGACCGATACCGGATATTCGGCCATGCGGTCGCGAAACGTGCGATAATGCTGCTCGGCGAGCACCGTCGTCGGTACGAGTACGGCGACTTGTTTTCCCGCGTCGACCGCCTTGAACGCCGCGCGAATCGCGACTTCGGTTTTGCCGTAACCGACGTCGCCGCAGATCAGGCGGTCCATCGGTCGCGGGCTTTCCATGTCGTGTTTGACGTCGGAGACCGCCGAGACCTGATCGCTTGTCGGCGTATAGGGAAACGACGCCTCGAACTCGTTCTGCCAATGGCTGTCGGCGGGAAACGAAATCCCCGGTTTCGATGCGCGCTCGGCTTGCAGGCGGATCATGTCGCTCGCCATGTCCATTACCGCTTCGGCGACTTTTTCTTTCTTGCGATTCCAGCCGGTGCCGCCGAGCTTCGACAGTTCGGGCGAGACCTTTCCCGAGCCGATGTATTTCTGCACGAGGTGAATGAGCGAAACGGGGACATAGACTTTGACCTGATCGCGAAATTCGAGAATCAGATGTTCTTCGAGCTGCCCCTCTTTATCGATCACCTCCATGCCGTGATACTTCGCGATGCCGTGCGAAATATGCACCACGATATCGCCCGGTTTGAGATCGAGAAAGTCGTCGATCGGCCGGCTTTCGTGTTTGCGGCGGGCGGTGCGGCGGATTTCCGTCCGTCCGAACAATTCGTGATCGCTGATGACGACCAGTTTCTCGTCGACCATGCGAAAACCGTGCGAGACGTGTCCTTCGCACAGTTCGACCCCGGTGCCGATCGTCAGCGATTTCTCGGCGAGCAGTTCACCGAGCCGCTCTTTTTCGCCGGCGTTATGACACGCGATGAGCACGCGTTCGTCGCGGCCGATGATGGACGCGAATTCTGACAAAACTTCGCTTTTCGGCCCGGTAAAACGTTCGATCGATTCGATCTTCAGCCGGCAGGTCGTTTCGAGGCTGTCGGCCGCGAGCGGCGCGAGATTGACCGTGGGAAATTTCGTCACCTTTTCGAACGTCGCTTCGAGCGAGAACAACCCGCGGCGATCGCGGAGCCGCGAAAGATAATTCTTCGCTTCATCGGCGATATCGGGAAGGTTGAGCAGCGTGATGCACGATGATTTCGGAATCGCTTCGAGCAGATGCTCGTACTTTTCATCGATTTCGGGCGCCTGCCGTTCGCGCTTGATCGGTGCCGAGAACCGGCTTTGCTGCAACTTGTCGATCGGGACGGGGGGGGTGACGAGCACGATGGTCGCATCATCGAGTTCTTCGATCTTGCGCTGCGTTTCGATGTCGAATGTGCGAATCGATTCGAGTTCGTCGCCGAAAAATTCGAGGCGCAGCGGGTCGGTCGCGTCGGGAGGAAAGATATCGATGATTCCGCCATGTACCGAAAATTCGCCGGGGAGTTCGAGCCCGCCGACGCGCTGGCAGCCGCGCTCGACGAACCAGCGCAACAGATCGTCGAGGTTGATCACTTCCCCCTTGCGCAAGACACGGGTGCCGTCGTCTCGATCGGCTCGGCTGGGGACTGGTTGCAGCAGCGCCGCGATCGATGTGACGATCGCTCGCGGTGGTTCGTCGGTCGCGAGCAATCGCAAAATCCGCAAACGGCTGCCGAAGATGACGTCCGAGACGAGCCGGTCTTGCGGCAAGGTTTCCCACGCCGGAAAAATCTCGGGCATTTCACCGAGAAAATTGCTGATATCGAGGGCGAATTCATCGACGTCGGCGAGCCGGGGCATCACGAACAGATGCGTTCCCGGCACATCTTGAACGAGAGCCGCCGCCGCGAGTGCAGCTGACGATCCCCACGCCCCTTCGACGGTTCCGCTGTTGCCCGCATTGAGTTCGGCCGCGACGCGCGCAAACTCATCCCCCCGGCGCAGTGCGCCGGCAAGGTCGAGCAGATTGTGAACCGCGGACGGCATGCGGGAATTGTAATCGGCGAGTGGATTTCAGTCGGGGCGGGGGGTGGG
>JAQCEJ010000046.1 GCA_027618475.1 Planctomycetota bacterium
CCTTGTTTTGAAGGGCTTGGCGCAAATCGCGTGCCAAAGTTCGGGAAGTCAAATGGGAAATGCGGGATTGAAGAGGTCATCGATCATTATATTGATGCGAAAATTCAAAAGGGGGGCGTGAACCCGGCCCCGCTGGTCGACGATTACAACTTTATCCGTCGGGTCACGCTCGATCTGGCGGGGCGAATTCCGCTGACGAGCGAAGTCGAACAATTTGTCGCCAATACCGACCCCGCAAAGCGTGTCGCTCTGGTCGACCACCTGCTTGCCAGTCCTGATTTCGTCTATCATCAGCGCAACGAATTCTCGTTGATGTTGCTTCCTCCCGATCAGCAGGATGGGGCGTTTCGCGAATATCTGCTGCAGGCGTTTCAGCAAAATCGACCGTGGGATCGGCTCTTCGCCGAGATGATGCTCAGCCGTGACAGCCAGGAGGATAAAAAAGCGGCACTCGTCTTTCTCAAAAAGCGGGCAGGAGACATCGACGATCTCACCAACGACACCAGTAAAATCTTCTTCGGCGTCAGCATCAATTGTGCGAAGTGTCACGATCATCCGCTCGTCGACGACTGGAAGCAGGATCATTACTTCGGCATGTCGCAGTTCTTTCGCGGAACATGGCTGACAAAAAAGAATTTTCTGGCCGAGCGAGAGTTCGAACCAGTCTCGTTTAAAACGACCGCCGGGGAAGACAAGCGGGCCCGAATGATGTTTCTCACCGGTCAACTTGCCGACGTTCCTCCGCCATTACCCGAACCGACCGAGGCCGAAAAGAAAGCGACCGACGAACGTCGCAAGGCGATGGACGAAAGCGAGACTCCTCCGACTCCGGCTCTGTTCAGCGCGCGGGAACAACTGGTCGATCTCGCGTTGCAGCCCGAAGGAGCCGAGTATTTTTCGAAATCGATCGTTAACCGCCTGTGGGAGAGATTACTAGGGATGGGACTCGTCAATCCCGTCGATCAAATGCACTCGGGCAATCCAGCGAGCCATCCGCAATTGCTCCGCTGGCTGGCGCGGGATATGCGGGATCACGACTACGAACTAAAACGAATGATCCGTGGCATTGTTCTCAGCCAGACCTATGCCCGTTCGAGCCGCTGGAATTCATCGGCCGAAAAGCCGACCGACAGCCTGTTCGCCGTCGGCTCGGTGCGAGCGTTAACGCCGATGCAGTATTCGCTATCACTACGATTGGCAACGTTCAACCCCGAACAGATTGCCCAACAGGTGCAAGACGACGCGGTATGGGTGAACCGTCGCCGGGATCTCGAAAATCAGTCGCAAGGGTTCGCCGGTCAGATCGATGTACCGGGTGAGAACTTTCAGGTGAGCATTACCGAGTCGCTCTTATTCAGCAACGGGCCGCAGGTGCAGAACGAGTTTCTCGCCGAAGGAGGAGACCGGCTGCTGACCTACATTTTAACGCTCACCGATCCGACACAGCAGATTCCCAAAGCCTCGCTCGCCGTGTTAAGCCGGCAACCAGAGGCCGATGAAACAGCCCAATATCAGGAATTTCTCAACGCCCGAGCCGAGCGTCCCACGTTTGCATGGCAACAATTATTGTGGGCGCTGTTGGCTGGAAGCGAGTTTCGATTTAACTATTAAATTTCCTTTTCCCTGCATAAGAAGAGACAAGACGTCATCAACACCATCCCCCGGAGTCCTTACATGCCTTCGACTCATTCCTCTCTCAGCCGTCGTGGTTTTATCGGCACCGCCGCCCTCGGGCTGTCGGCATTTGCCAGCAACATGCGGTTCGACAGTTTGAAGCACACCGTGCTTGCGAATGAACTCAAGAAACAGGAAAAACGGGTGATACTGCTCTGGCTCGCCGGCGGTGCCAGTCAGCTCGAAACATGGGATCCCAAACCGGGGCGACCGACGGGGGGGCCGTTTCGTGCCATCGACACCAACGTCGAGGGAATTCGCATCTCAGAACTGATGCCACAACTGGCCCAGCGGCAACAGCACACGGCGATCATCCGTTCGCTCAACACCCGCAATGCCGATCACGGCGGCGGAACGGTCCTGATGGAAACGGGTCACACGCCCGAACCAGGACTGGTCTATCCCGATATCGGAGCCGTGCTTGCGAAAGAACTCGGCCGTGCCGACAGTCATGTTCCCGATTACGTTTCGATGTATACGTCGACGGAAGGACGCCACAAGGGAGGGCCCGGTTATCTCGGTTCGCGATATGCCCCGATGTTTCTCGACAAAGGAATGATGCCCGAAAATTTACATCTGCTCGAACAGATGAGCGACATCGATCACAAAGAACGAGCCGATCTTCGCGATCTGCTTAGTGCCCGTTTCGCACGCGGAAGAGAGAATAACAGCCTCGGCAGTCATATCGGTGCCTACGAGAGAGTGCGAGGATTGATGGCGAGCGAAAAACTGTTCGACATCAACGAAGAACCGCAGTCGATGCGCGATCGATACGGCCCGACACAGTTCGGCGAACAGGTACTCGTGGCCCGTCGCTTGATTGAAGCGGGCGTACCGTTCGTTAAAGTCGCCCGCGCCTGGTGGGATAGTCACGGCCAGAATTTCGAGACTCACCTCGAACTGGTCACCGAACTCGACCATGTGATGTCGACGCTGATCGACGATCTGCAAGAACGGGGACTGCTCGAAAACACGTTAATCATCACCGTCGGTGAATTCGGCCGCACGCCGAACATCAACGGCAGTCTGGGACGCGATCACTTTGCCTCGGCGTGGTCGGCGAGCCTGACCGGCAGTGGCGTCAAAGGGGGAACCGTCTTCGGTAAGACCGACGAAAACGGTCACACCGTCGCCGACGGAGAAGTCGGGGCTCCGGAATTTTACGCCACCGTGTACAGCGCCCTCGGTATCGATCACGAAAAACATTATATGCTCGGAGCCCGTCCGATGCCGCTCGTCGATTCGGGAACCGAACCGATTAAAGACGTATTAGCCTGATGTTAATAACGATTCCTTCAGGGTACCGCTGACAGCGTGTCTGCCAGCTCCGTTTGCATTTTGAGAACGACTACCGACCAGCACCAACGGGACCAGATCCATGCCCGCAGATCCCAATCAAGTAAAGATTGCCAACACGATTGGCCGCGAAGAAATTGATTTCTGCATCGACCGGGCCGCCGGCTCGACGAAAATTTACTTCGGCGGTTCGGATGGAAAAGCGTACGAACTCGATATCGCTGCTGAAAAACCCGAAGCGGTCGCGATGGAAGGTCACGCTGGTTTTGTCACCGGCATTGCGGTTTGCGGAAATATCCTTATCACTGGCGCTTACGACGGTCAGCTTATCTGGCGCGACGTGACGACACGCGAAATCATTCGCCAAATCCCGGCGCACGACAAATGGATTCGCAAGATCGCTTCGTCGCCCGACAAAAAGCTGATTACCAGCGTCGCCGACGACATGAAATGCCACCTCTGGAATGTCGAGTCGGGCGAACTCGTCCGGACGTTCGAAGGACACGAGCTCCTTACACCGCAGCATTATCCGTCGATGCTGTTCGCAGCGGCGTTCTCTCCCGACGGTCAATTGCTGGCAACCGCCGATAAAGTCGGCCACATTGTCGTATGGGACGTGAACACGGGGAATCAGCTTGCGGCACTCGAGGCACCGCTGATGTATACCTGGGATCCGACGCAACGTCGTCACTCGATCGGGGGTATTCGCAGCCTGGCGTTTTCCGCTGATGGCACGCTGCTCGCCGCGGGGGGAACAGGCCAGATCAACAATGTCGACCATCTCGAAGCGCTCGCCCGCATCGAAATCTTCGATTGGAAGGCCGGCGAGCGAACCCACGAATTCCCCGGCGATGAAGTCAAAGGGCTCGTCGAGTTTCTTGCGTTTGATCCCGAGGGAAAATGGCTCGTCGCCGTCGGAGGCGATCATAGCGGTTTTGTGAAATTCATCGATCTCAACGAAAAGAAGATCATCAAGCAAATCACGGCGCCAGGCCACATCTTCGATGCACGCTTCAACGATACGCTCGACACATTGTATCTCGCCGCATTTCGCAACGTGCTCGTGTGTGAATTCAAGGCGAGTTAGCCGCACACGATAACCGATCGATTGAAATCAATCGACGTGTATCGCTGCTTGCGAATGCACGCTCTTCTCGATGGCTGCGGTCCATTTATTCGATGTTTTCTCCGCCGACGCAAGCGCCGGATCGATCTCATTCCCTCCTTCCAGCCGGGCGATGCCGTGTTGACCGATGAGCAACAGCTGCAGCGTGTTCGCCGGTTCGTCATCCACTGAAGAATAGCTCACCGCCGTCAGTGAGATCGTCGCGCCACTCGCTAGCGAGGCAAGAACCGAGATTTGCCTCCCGCCGGCGTCTTGGCTGGCGTAAAGCTTTCCCGTCGAACTGTCAAACAGCTTCCCTGTCCATTCGAGCCAGATCGCGAGTTGTTCGACAGGCCGACTCTTTGTCGACATCAGAACGCGCAGCGAAACGATCGTCCCGAGTCGCCCGCTTTTTACAGTTTGTTCGACGCTTTTATACAGCGACGTTAAAGGGATACGATTCGTCACCTGTGAACTCATACTCGAACCTCGTATTTGCAGTGTGGACGTTTGCGTCACCTATTCCCGCTGAACTTCCGACCTCTCAATCCGCAAGCATCTCGGCGACCGGTCCCACGAAATGGACCTGCCGAGCGACTTCGCGAAAGCCGAGTTTGGGGTAGAGGTGATTGCCGACGTCATTCGTGGCGAGCGTTTCAATCTTGGCATGGGTCAGGTCATGCTTGTGAAAATGTTCGATGACATGCCGAATCAATCGTCGCCCCAGGCCGTGTCCCTGATAATCCGGAATCACCAGCAGGTTCGGAATATGTCCGATTCCCGCTTCGGTATCGCGCCATGAACTGATGGCGCCGACAATTCTGCCGTTAACTTCGGCGATGAAAACCCCGTCGGGATCGCGCTTCACATCGACATCGACATGTCGTCCTTTGCGCCATTGCCATGTTTTGCCGTTGATTTCGCCATATTCGCGTTCGATTCCCTGATCGATCGACGCACCGTCGAATGCGGCAATCGTCAACTCGCGTAGCATTTCGAGATCGTCGTGACGGTAGGTACGGATGATGATGGTGTCGGACATGTAGCTCTCACTATCGAAAATCGGAAATTCGGCCTGTCGTCGGGCCAATGTATCAATTCGATGGTACTCTTCTTCTCGATCGAGGAAAAGTCGTCAGCGATTTTCGCCGCTTGCCGTCAATATATTTCGTCGAGTGAGATGGTCTTTCAGGTCGTCGACCCCGGTAAAGACTTCGGCGTCGAAGCCGATTTTTCTCGCCGCGTCGATGTATTCCGCGATGTCGTCGGTATAGAAACATTCTTCTGGGGCGCATTTGATCTTGGAGAGCGCCGCCTCGAAAATCGCCGGTTCGGGCTTCATCGCTCCGACTTCGTACGAGAGCACAAAATCATCGAATCTGTCGAGAACGGGATATTCACTGCGGACCCAGTGAAAGTGCACTTCGTTAGTATTCGACATCAGGACCAGACGAAATCCGGCCGTTTTCAGCAACTTCAGCACTGGCAGAATGTCGTCGTTCGCCGTGAAGATATCCGAACCCGCACGATGCAGCACTTCTTTTTCGATTCGGCAATTTCCCCAGTCCTGAAACAGCTCGTGAAATCGTTGCGGATCGATCTTTCCCCGTTCGTAATCCCACTGAAGCCCCGAATCGAGCAGCCAGGAATTGACTTCAGCTTCGGTTTTGCCGACCAGTAGACCTAATTGTTCGCACATCCGTTTGTGCGAAAAGTAAATCAGGACGTTTCCCATATCAAATAAAATGGTACGAATCATGTTTGCAAGCACCGTCGCTTTCGATTGTCATTCTTAACGTCATGTGTCGCCACCGATTGACGGTCGGCGTGGGGAAGCTTAAAGTGATATATCAAAATGAGTTCTCCGCGAATACTCAACCCTGCGTTTAACCGCGACGAGTTCGCCGTAAGGATGCACCACCATGTCGATGAACTATGGCGATGAAACTCCCGTCGAGCCCGCCATCATGCGCGATCGTAACTGGCCCTGCCTGAGACAATTCGGCGTGTTTATGGAAAATCGGGTCGGTCGACTGCATGACGTACTGCGGCATGTCGAGAAGCACGATTTGCAGGTGATGGGACTGAGCATTGTCGATTCGATTGATTATGTTGTGGTCCGTCTGATCCTCAGCGAATACGAACGGGGTCGCGAACTTTTTGAACTTTCGCAATTCACCGTGTTCGAGAACGATATCATCGGAGTGGTGCTTCCCGATTCCGATCAGCCGTTTCTTGACATCTGCACGGCGCTGCTGCAGGCAGAAGTGAATATCCACTATTCGTACCCACTGCTGTTTCGCCCACGCGGTCGAGGGGCGATTGCATTGCTTACCGACGACGTCGATCAGGGTGTGCGGGCTCTCTCCGAAAAAGGACTTAAGCTGGTCACCGAAAAAGACATGACAGACGAACAATACTGAATTACGAACCCGGGAAAAACGCGACGAACGTCGAAAGACATGCGTCGTTAAGATCGAAAGGTCGTTGAAGATGGCGTCTGAATCGATACCTCTTCCGAAAGAGATCGTTGCCTCGGACGCCGTATTGGCTCCCGCGACGTCGATCGCCTTCACCGAAGGGCCAGCCGCACACGCCGATGGATCCGTCTTTTTCTCGGATATCATGAATAATCGCATTTTGCGTTTCGACCCGTCGGCAAAAACGTTTTCGGTCTGGCGCTCACCCAGTCATCGGGCCAATGGGTTGTTGTTCGATCCCCAGGGCCGGTTACTGGCGTGCGAAGGAAACGAAATGGGGAGCGGCGAAGATGGTGGCCGTCGCATCACTCGCACTGACCTGGTAACAGGAGAGGTGGATGTCCTTACCGATCGATTTGAGGGAAAGCGTTACAACTCGCCCAATGATGTTGCCGCCTGTTCGAACGGATTCATTTTCTTCACCGACCCCTGTTACGGCGACAGAGCGACGATGGAACTGTCGCACGATTCGGTGTACCGCATCGATCCAGACAGTAAGGTCTCGCTGGCATTGACTCAACCGGAAATCCAGCGACCGAACGGCATTGCCCTCAGTCCCGATGAGAAAACGTTGTATCTCGTCGACAGTTCCCCGGTCATCGGTGGCAATCGCCGGATCTGGGCATTCGATCTCACCTGCGATGGAACCATATCCGGCCAACGCTCGGTCTACGATTTTGCACCCGGTCGCGGCGGCGACGGTATGGCCGTCGATCAAAATGGGAATTTGTACGTTGCTGCCGGCATTTCGCGTCCGCGTGGGCCGCACGAAACGGCTGACGTCGCACCGGGAATTTACGTGATGACACCCCAGGGGAAGTTACTGGGACGTATTCCGGTTGCCGAAGATGTGCTCACCAATGTAACCTTCGGCGGCAACGACCTGAAAACGTTGTACGTCACCGCTGGGAAGACGCTGTTGTCGGTCCGCGTAAACGTTCCCGGGTTCGTGGTGCATCGCCGCGCAAGCTGAATATCAGTGCAACGGTATCGTGTCTTAAAGTACCGGTGAAAACAATCGGCAGGTGTTTTCGGCGAGTTTGTGCACAAGCGGGCGTTTTTCCCATTCGGCTAAACGGATGGGAATAGCATCGCGCACATCCCTAACGTAATGTTCCTCGAGCAATGCGGCGATACGCGAGTCATACATGATCACTGCATTCTCGAAATTGAGCAGCAGGCTGCGGGAATCGAGATTTGGTGTGCCGACCAGCGACCAGTCGCCGTCAATGGTCATCGTCTTGCTGTGCAACAATCCCCGCGCATATTCGTGAATCTCGATGCCGGCATGTAAAAGAGAATCGTAATACGAACGACCGGCAAGAACCGTCCAGATATAGTTGGCTTTGCCGGCTAGCAGCAATCGTACCCGCACGCCGCGCAAAGCCGCAGCAACGAGCGCGGTCACCACAGAATCGGGGGGGACGAAATACGACGTTTCGATCGTAATGCGATGCTGTGCTTCGTTGATGGCGGCGAACATCAACATGTGAAACAGCGACTCGCTTTGATCGGGACCGCCGACAACGACCTGAGCGGCGACATTCCCCGAAGCCTCCGGTGCGGGATACAGATCAGGGTGCGTCAGTTCTTCGCCGGTGGCATAATACCAATCCTCGGCGAAGACCTGTTGCAGTTGAAGAACGCAGGGGCCTTCCATGCGAAGATGTGTATCGCGCCAGTAACCGATGTTGCGGTTGCGTCCCAGATATTCGTCGCCGATGTTCATTCCCCCGGTAAAGCCGACTCGTCCATCGGCGATAACGATCTTCCGATGATTACGGAGATTCACCGACCATCGTTCGCGAACCGATGCCCCCGGAAGAAACGCGGCGACCTGAATTCCGGCATCTCGCATCGAATTGAGAAACTTTTTGCGGAGATGGATCGACCCGATTCCGTCATACAGAAAGCGGATTTTGATTCCCTCTTTCGCTTTCGCGATCAGCATATCGCGGAGACGGGTTCCCGTTTTATCAGGACGCCAGATATAATATTCGAGATGCAATGAATTCTGTGCAGATTCGATTGCCTGTTCGATGAGGGCCAATGTGCGATTGGTATCGGGAAGAAGTTCGATTTGGTTTCCCTGCGTCGGTAACGTATCAGAAAGTCGGTTGGCCAGCTGCATCAGCCGCTGCTGCTGAGCGGTGAGCCGTTCACCTGAAATGAGCTGATACGCCGCGACGCCGGGCAACAACCTTTGCATCGTCAGATTGGCATCGAGTTTACGGGCCGTCCGACGCTGGACGCGATTGACACCGAACACAAGAAAAAAGAACGCACCGATGTAAGGGAGGATGACGATCGCCATAATCCAGGCGATCGTCGAAACGGTGTGGCGTTTCTTGAGAATGATGACCCACGGGATGAGGACCATCGTCAGCAGGTATCCGCCGCTGATGAGTAACGTCCAGAAGGTATCGAAGGAAATATTGGGGGAAAACATCGATTTTCCACAACGACGCGGCGAGGTTGAAACGCTTTCTCCAACCGGAAACTCAAGGCCATTTAAGGCAACACTGTATTACATTCGCTTCGTTCTGAAAACAGAGGTGGACCGTTCGATACCGGTGCCTCCCTCCGGTCCATGCGATACGGCTGTTCTTCCCGAATTACCCAATATTTTTGGGAACTAAACCGACGACCGTGCGTCCTATTGGCAACTGCACTTCAGAAATCATTCAAACCGACCGGTTAGTCTTGACTTCGCCGACCAGTATCGGCATACAACATCTCTGAGCATACGACTCTGCGGGCTCTACATTCGCATAAGGAAGCCGACATGTCTATTCGACCTGTATTCATCATGTCCCTGGTCGTGATTGGTTATATCGGGGTGCTGTGGGGCAAGGCCGAGCAGCCTGAAACCGAACGACGGAGCGAAGCGAAAAAACAGTTCGATGCCGGCAACTATAACGACTCCTATAAAATCTATCGTGATCTTGCGATCGATCCCGAATCTGATTCGTTGCAGGTCGGCGGTGATCTCAATATGGCGCGCCAATGCCTGTACAATTTGGGACGTCCCGATGAAGTCGACAACTTCCGCGAAGAGGCCATTGTCGTTCACGCGAAAAACTGGCGATTACTCCAGACCGCAGCGCAAAGTTACATCGACGAACAACATTTTGGCTATATCATTGCAGGCGAGTTTTATCGGGGAAATCGTCGCGGCGATGGCCGGTTCGTCAGTTCGCTCGATCGCGACCGCGTCCGTGCTCTGCAGCTGATGCAGCAGGCATCACAACTGCTCGCAGGCGAACCGAATCGCGATGCAGTCGCATCGTTCTACCTCGATGATGCCCGCATGTGGATGCAAGGACGAGAATACGGTAACGCCTGGAAGCTGCAAACGCTCACCGACCTGGCAACTCTCCCCGATTACGAAGAAAGTCCGCAGTACTTTATGTACGGTCGTCGGGGGTACGGAGGTTGGGGAGGTGGCGATACGCAGCGCGGCGCTCCCGTCGATGCCGAGGGAAACCCGGTATTTTACTCCGTCCCCGAAACTTATGAGGCCGCGACTAACGACGGCGAGCGGTGGCGATGGTTTTTGTCACGGGCAGAACAGGTGCAGCCTAATCTGAAACCGCGTGTCACACTGACGATTGCCGATTTCTTGTGGACGCAATTCGGCGTACAGACGATGGCTCAGTTCGGGTACGTTCCGCCGGCGGGGCCGGTTGATGAGGATGACGATATCCACGAAAAAACCGGACCGTATGCGTTGCATACTCTCGAAGACGACGAAACGATCGCAAGGCTGGCAACAGGGATCACGCGATTCACACTGCCGAAAGAATTCAGTTTCGTGGCGATGTATCAAGAGGTCGCCTCGGGAGACAAAGGGAGTTATGCACAACAGGCCCTCGAAAAATTAGCGCAGGTGTTCGAAGATCGCCGTCAATATCCGCGAGCCGCCGATTACTGGAAAAAATGTATCGCCGATTACGGGCCCGGCAACAACAACTATCGTGAACAACGTCTGCAACAAATCATCGGTAACTGGGGCCGTTTCGAGCCCGGGCAGATGCAGACGGCAGGAGAAGGGGGAATCGTCAACTATCGCTATCGCAACGGCGAGAAGGTGACGTTCGAGGCGTTTCCCATCGATATCGACAAACTCTTGAGTGACGTCAAAGCTTACATCAAGTCGCGCCCGAAACAACTCGACTGGCAGCGATTCAACCTCGACGACCTCGGTTATCGCTTTGTTCAAGAGAATCAACAGCAATATGTCGGCGAACGGGTCGCTCAATGGCAACTCGAACTCGATCCCCCTGCCGATCACTTCGACGACCAGATGACCGTTACCACGCCACTCCAAAAAGCAGGGGCTTATCTGGTCACGGCACAACTTGAAGGGGGCAACATCAGCCGCATTATCGTCTGGCTGACCGATACCGTGATCCTCAAGAAACAGCTCGACAACGGGGTGTACTATTTCATTGGCGACGCCGAGACCGGCCGACCCGTTTCCGATGCAAACATCGAATTTTTCGGCTATCAACAAAAGCATATCAAAGATAACAACTACGATATCATCACATCGAATTTTTCGGAATCGACCGACGACGACGGCCAGGTCTTTCCCGATCCGAAACTTCTGCAGCAGAATTTCGCCTGGCTAACGATCGCCCGTACGAAACAAGGCCGCCTCGCTTACATGGGATTTCGCGGCGTGTGGTACGGCCGTTATCACGACCCTGACTATCTGCAGCACAAAGTCTTTGTGATGACCGACCGACCGGTCTATCGCCCCTCTCAGCCGGTCAAATTCAAGTTCTGGATTAATACGGCACGGTACGATCAGGAGGGGCCATCGCCGTTTGCAGGAAAGGAATTCCCGATCGTCGTCACCAATCCTCAAGGTGAGAAAATTTTCGAACAGACACTAAAAGCGGACGACTTCGGCGGATTCGACGACGAATTCACACTCGGTGAAGAAACGATGCTCGGGCAGTATTCCATTCATCTGAATCCCGAGATGCCGGTTTATCATCCGCTCGTCGCCGGACAGAACGTCCCCGTCAATGGCGGCGGTTCGTTTCGTGTCGAAGAATACAAGAAACCCGAATACGAAGTGAAAATCGACGCTCCCTCCGAACCGGTGATGCTCGGAGAGAAAATCACCGCGACGATTAACGCCAAATATTACTTTGGCGCACCAGTGACAAATGCGAAGGTGAAGTTCAAAGTTCAGCGCACGTCTTACGATTCGCGCTGGTATCCCGCCGGACGTTGGGACTGGTTGTATGGGTCGGGATACTGGTGGTTTTCGCCCGATTACGCCTGGTACCCCGGTTGGCACCGTTGGGGATGTGTCCGGCCGATTCCACCCTGGTGGGGTCAGTCGCACGCCCCCCCCGAACTGGTGCTTGATGAAGAAGTTGAGATCGGTCCCGACGGCACGGTGAACATCGAAATCGATACCCTTCCCGCCAAAGAACTTCATGGCGATACCAGCCATAAATATGAAATTACCGCCGAGGTCGTCGACGAATCCCGCCGAACGATCGTCGGTACGGGACAGGTACTGGTCGCGAAAGAACCGTTCAAGGTTTTCACTTGGCTCGATCGTGGACACTATCAGGTCGGCAGCAACATTCAGGCCAGCTTCAAGGCCCAAACGCTCGACGAAAAACCGGTACAAGGGACCGGTAAATTAACGTTGTATCGCATCACCTACGACGAAAAGGCAGAACCGATCGAAACGGCCGTCGAAGAATGGAACGTCGATACCAACGAACGAGGAGAAGCGTCGCAAAAATTGACGGCTTCAGAGGCTGGTCAATATCGTCTCTCGTATCAGGTCACAGACGCCGCCGGCCACATGCAGGAGGGGGGATATCTCTTCGTTATTACTGGTGAAGGATTCGACGGACACAATTTTCGATTTAACGACATCGAATTGATCACCGAGAAAAAAGAATACGAACCGGGTGAAACGGTCCGTGTGCTCATCAATACCAACCGCGCCGGCAGTACGGTGTTGCTGTTTACGAGGCCGACGAGTGGTTTGTATCTCAAACCACTCGTGCTGCACCTCGACGGCAAGAGTACCGTACACGAGATTGCGGTCGTGAAGAAGGACATGCCGAACTTCTTCGTCGAAGCCGTAACAGTTGCGAACGCTTCGGTTCACAGCGAACTGAAAGAGATTGTTGTCCCTCCCGAGAAGCGGATCGTCAACGTCGAGGTGAAACCCTCGGCGGAGGAATATCAGCCCGGCAAACCGGCGAACGTTACGGTTAAACTGACCGATCTGATGGGAAACCCGTTTGTCGGTTCGACCGTTGTGAGTATCTACGACAAGAGCGTCGAATACATCTCAGGTGGTTCGAACGTTGGCGACATCAAAAAATTCTTCTGGGAATGGCGTCGTCGTCATCATCCGCAGACCGAGAGCAACCTGACACACTATTTCTACAACCTGCTCAAGTCTGGTGAAACGGGAATGGGAAACCTTGGCACCTTCGGCAATCTCATCCTGCAAGAAGAACAATTGAACGCCGCCAATTTTCGCGGGAGCGACCGCCGTCAGAATCGAATGAGAAAGGCCTCTAGTGAAAGTCGAATGGCGGCAGGAAGCGCAGCACCAATGGCAGCTCGAGAAATGCAAATGGCCGACGGGCTGGCAGGGCCCCCGAATGCCGACAAAGACTTCAGTTCTGGTAAGCGGCAGGGCGATGGAGATGCGGTCGGAGCGGACCCTGTGGAACCGACCGTTCGAAAAAACTTCGCCGATACCGCCCTCTGGATCGGAAGTCTTACAACCGATGCCGAGGGATTGGCCACCGTCTCGCTGACCATGCCCGAAAATCTGACGACATGGAAAATACGCACGTGGGCACTGGGTGATGGAGCCCGTGTCGGTGAAGGAACGTCTGAAGTCGTCACCACAAAAAATATCATAGTTCGACTTCAGGCCCCACGCTTCTTCACCGAAACCGACGAAGTCGTGCTCTCGGCGAACGTGCATAACTACCTCGACGTCGACAAAGTGGTTGAAGTCGTTCTCGAACTTGAAGGAGGGATGCTCCTTCCTGACGGTGTGGAACTTACCGTGCAACCAGCCGACGCAACGCAAACCGTCAGCTTGACCGAGACGGTTACTATTCCCGCCGGTGGTGAAAAACGGATCGACTGGCGTGTGAAAGCGGTCGCCGTCGGCGAGGCCGTCGTTCGCATGAAGGCCCTCACCGATCTTGAATCGGACGCAACCGAGATGACATTCCCGGTGTACGTGCACGGTATGCTGAAAATGGAGTCGTTCACTGGTTCGATTCGCCGGGGCAAAGAGTCTACGTCCTTTATGCTTTCCGTTCCAGAACGTCGTCGCATTGCCGAAACGCGACTCGAAGTCCGCTATTCTCCGACGCTGGCGGGGGCGATGGTCGATGCGCTGCCGTATCTGGTGAGTTATCCTTACGAAACAACCGACACGACGTTGTGCCGCTTCCTGCCGACTGTCATCACGCAGAACATCCTTAAACGGATGAATCTCGACCTGAAAGCCATTCAGGAAAAACGAACGAATCTCAACGCTCAGGAAATCGGTGACGACGCCGAACGGGCCAAACAATGGAAGCAATACAAAGACGAAAACCCGGTCTTTGACGAAGCCGAAGTCGAACGAATGGTTAAACGGGGCGTCAACGACCTCACAAACCGCCAGCTCACCGATGGCGGCTGGGGCTGGTTCTCGGGCTTTGGAGAACACAGCCAACCCCATATGACAGCACAGGTCGTCCACGGCCTGTTCCTCGCTCAAGAAAACGGAGTTACTCTCGTCCCCGATGTCTTACAACGAGGCGTCAACTGGCTGACGAATTATCAGAATGCCGAAGTCCAGAAGTTGAAAAACTTCCCCGACGAGAAAAAGCCTTTCAAACAGTTCGCCGACAACCTCGATGCGCTGGTGTTTATGGTTCTTGTCGAGTCGGGGGTTAACAACGACGAGATGAAAGAATTTCTATACCGCGACCGCACGCATCTGTCGGTCTCCGCGAAGGGAATATTCGGCCTCGCGCTGCACAAACTCGACGACGCCGAAAAACTCGATATGATTGTCCGCAACATCGATCAGTTTCTCGTCCAGGACGACGAAAACCAGACCGCGTACCTCAAACTCCCCGGCAACGCCTTCTGGTGGTTCTGGTACGACGACGAAGTCGATGCCAACTCGTATTATCTCAAACTCCTCTCGCGTACCGATCCGCAAGGAGAAAAGGCATCGGGGCTCGTCAAGTACCTGCTCAACAACCGCAAGCACGCCACCTACTGGAAGAGCACGCGAGACACGGCTCTTGCCGTCGAAGCCCTGGCCGAGTTTCTTGTCGCCAGTGGCGAAGCACAACCCGATATGACACTTGAAGTCGTCGTCGACGGCAACGTTGTGCAGACGGTAACGATTAATTCCGACAACCTGTTCCAGTTCGATAACAAGGTTGTGCTGGAAGGGGAACAACTCACGATCGGCGAACACACGGTCGAACTCCGCCGCACAGGTGAGGGACCGTTGTATTACAACGCGTATCTGACGAACTTTACGCTCGAAGAGTTCATTACGAAAGCCGGGTTGGAAATCAAAGTCCAGCGGAAGTTCTACAAACTGGTCAAGGATGACAAAGCTGTCGATGTCGCGGGAACGCGCGGTCAGGCCGTCAGTCAGAAAGTCGAAAAGTACCTCCGTGAAGAGATCGACAATCTGAGCACTCTCAAGAGCGGCGAACTCGTCGAAATCGAACTCGAAATCGACAGCAAGAACGATTACGAGTACATCGTCTTCGAAGACATGAAAGCCGCCGGTTTCGAGCCGGTCGATTTGCGCAGCGGTTATAATTCGAATTCGATGGGAGCGTATATGCAGTTTCGCGACGAACGGGTGACGTTCTTCATCCGCCGCTTGCTGAGAGGCAAGCACAGCGTCAGTTACCGTATGCGAGCCGAGATTCCGGGACAGTTCAGTGCCTTGCCGACCACCGGTTTCGCCATGTACGCCCCGGAACTCAAAGGGAATTCGGACGAAATCAAACTCGCGATTGAAGATTAGTCGATTATCCGGACCAACGGAAAGTCCACCCGAATAAATCACTCAAACAACGGTGACAACACGTCGCTCTTCATCGCTTCGGCGGCGAGTTCGTTGGCCCGCGTGTTCGGATGAGCGTCGTATCGGTTCACAGTCAGCGATTCGTTTGCGGCGGCGAACACTGGCGTGAGATCCTGAAACGGAATGTTTCGGTCGTCCGCATAGTCGCGAAGTTGAATCATTGCCTGGGAGAATGGATTCTCCCCCTTCTGGTCATGCAGAAACGGAAACGCCACAATCTTCAATTCGATTCCGTTTCTCTCGCACAGGCTTTGTAATTCATCGAGCTTTGCTGTAAACCGACCCCACGGAGGACCGGCGTACGCTTCGTTCAAATAATCGTAATAGCCGATCGATTCGCTTCTCAGCAGTGCCTGTACGCGGTAGTACATTTGATTGTAGAAGTACGTCTCACGCAACGGCCACCACTTCGGTTCGAGAGCCGTCAGTTGCTGATAATAATCATTGGTTCGCTCGTCGAAATGTTCAATGTCGTTCAGCACGAAGACGTAGACCAACACGTCGATTTTCACTCTCTCGATAATCCAGTCGTTGACGAGATTAAATATCTCGCGAAGATCCCAGCCACAGATACCTGTGTTGTTGACCTGCCAGGATGACGGTTGCTGCATTTCGAGTTCCCGCGCCAATCGATTACTGAATCGATCCGCAGGGTCGTCAATCCCGTGCCCGAACGTAAAACTGTCTCCCACAAACACGAGTCGCTTGCGACCTCCGTCGGTAAAGCGACGCATTGGTACGTCGTCGCGAAACCCCTGATCGTTCAATTCGACATGCCTCAGAAACCACCGCTGCGAAATATTCGTCTTACTGAATGAATCGGTATGATCGACGAACAACGCACAGTACAGCTCGGGTAACGTGAACGCCGCTAGACAGAACCAGACCGCCAGAGCGATGTGAATTCGCGTCAGAGATTGTCCGGCAATACGCCGCCGCTGTCGCGTTTTCAGCAACCCGTAGAACGCGATGAGCCCGCCGACGATCCAGCCCCCCATCACCAGTAAATATTCGGTCGATAAGAACGACCACAATGGTGACATCACTCGTTTTTCCTCTTACCTGGTAACCAGCCACCATAAAATCGACGGTGCCCGGCGACGGCCCATATCGCTAACGACAACAGGGATAAGTACAAACCAAAGATGATCGAATGCGATCGATACGTCCAGACAATTTCATGGTCGCCTGCGGGAACATCCACGCCGCGAAACATGCCGTCGACGAGTTTCTTGTCGGCGGGTTGACCATCGATGGCAACTTCCCATCCGGGGTAATCGAGATCTGTGACAATCAACTCGTCGGCTTGAGATGCGTTCGTGCGAATCACGACTCGGTTTGCATCGTATGTGATGAACTCTGCCGTCGATGAATTCTCAGAATCGTCCCACGCCAGTCGACCTCGACTGTCAATCAGTTCATACAGAAAAAGCGGATCGCCCGTTCCCCACGAGCGATTGAGAAACGGATCAAGTCCTCGCCAGATCAATTGGCACGGCCAATCGCTTCCGGTCATCGGCGTCATGCTGAGAATGTGCGTCACTCCCGCGCGAGATAGCCAGTCTAGCTGGTCGGCACGCGGCGGTAGTGCGGGATCGAACGGCTCGGGGAATGTCAATTTGGGGTCGTAATACTCCGCCGGACCAATGCCAAGATACACCGGCGTGCAGGTAATACCGAGAATCGTTGGCAAATTGACACCAGGCGAAAAGACCCGCGTTTCGTGCATCTTGTCTTTAAGAATCGCGCGAACTTCGCTTTCCTCGACGTATTCGATCGGCGACGTGGGAATGATCGTGGCATACGTCACCAGTCGACTGACGACAAACAGATCATACGTCGTTGCCAACGCTGCTCCGGCGATAACGACGCATGCAACCAGACCGACAAACCGCGTGCGAAACCAGTCGATCATCACGCCGGCCAGCAGGGCGACGGCAAACGTCGTGATGAGGCCGAAACGTCCCGGTCCGATAAAAAAACTGAAACCGGGAAGATGCCGCGTGATCGGGAGAAACCAGCCCGGCGTGTAACTCAGTGCCAATAATCCTAGAACTAGCCAGATCGCGGCAATGCGGTTTTGATGAAAGACGACTCGCGTGGCGATGCCAAAGAGAACGATGATGATCGGGACCATTCCAAAGTACAGATGGGCTTCGACTTTGTTTGTTGGCGGCGAACCGGGGGACAGCAGCGAGTTCATGTCAAACGTCGGGTCGAGATACCACTTCCACGGGGCAATCGCCTGCGACCAATACCACGCTGGAAGATGTCCGTAACCGGGGTCGTGTACTCCTTGAACGTCCGCCCGCTGGCTATTCTGTTTTAATTCCCACGTCGGCAGCACCTGCACGGCTGCAATGGCATATGTCGAAACGAAAACGACGAGCAACGCGGATAATATCGTCGACAACGCAGGTTCGGTTCGCTGAACCGGTGACTCAATTGATGAAACCCTGTTCGCCGATCGAAGCTGCCATGCACGGCCGGCGGTATATCCGATGACCGTCAATTGCGAGATAAACGCCAGACAAAAATGACCCGGTAGAATCTGGCAGACGAACGCCATAATCATCAAGAACAGGTATTTCCATTCGCGACGATCGAGATAACCTTCTACGGCCCAAAGCGCTAGGGGCAACCAAGCTCCCCCGAGAATGGCCCATTCGAGACAGATTCGTGAGGGGAACCAGCCATAGGTGTAAACGAGAGCTGCGAACAGCGATCCCGTCCAGCCGATTCGAATGCGTCGGCAGTACAGACACGTGAAGGCATACGCCAGAACGTAGTGCAAGATTTGAACGGTATTGTACGCCGTGTCGACAGACATCACACGATACAGCACCAGATTGATCGGATAACAGATCCCCGTCTGGCTTTCGGCGACCATCGGATATCCGTGCCCGACGAGCGGATTCCATAACGGGACTTCTCCCGCTTGAAGTCGCTCGGCAAGAAATGTCTTTTGCGGAAAGTAATAGGAATACAAATCGCCGCCGATTAAAGCCCCACCGGTCCACAACTCCCACCAGAACACCATCGTCAGGGCGATCGCAACGACGGTGACGCCGACGACGATTTTTGCTGTCGTGATGAATGATGTCGACGTCATAATTCACTGTCCGCATCATCTTGGCGCTTGAGTACGATATAATAACCGTCGGTGTCATCGGAAAGCAGTTCCCAGCGGTCGGGATGTTCGCGGTATTCGCGAATCTGTGCGGGCGTTTTGATCTCGCTATAAGGGTGTTGTGTGTCGATGACGATGTATTCGGTGTCGTCAGGAACAGTCAACTCAAAGTCACTCACCTTGCGTTTGTAATGGCTATAGTCGTACGACCTCTCGTGGTGCGTAAACCGCGGATGTATGAAATCGGTAGAAGCGACCCGGCTACCGCGCGGTATCTTCTCGAAGACTTTCGAAAACTGGGCAGCCCGCGTGCCGGGAATGTACAGGTTTCGCCAATTCCACATTGATCCCGCATCCCAGAAAGCAATTCCTAACGGTGACAGGCTGAAGAACAGTGCCGTCGCCAATCCGCTGGTCCACGTCCAGTTTGCCAGCCACAGCCGACGACGCGTTGCCGAGACGGAATCGTGACTTTGTTCGATGCCGCGATAGATAAGTCCCAACCCTGCCGCGGCTGTCCAGAACAAGAACGGAATGATTGGAGCATGAAAGTGATGACGCGGATTGGCAGCGATTTCATTCAGACATAACGTAACGAACAGGGGAAATGAGACGAGTAATCGCCGCCATGACTTCAGCGGAAGAAACCCCAGTGGAACCAGGAGTGCCAACGCATAGACGAAGAAATTCGCATTGACGACTACACTCAATGTCTGCATCGGATGTAACGTCACGTTTGACACGATTTCAGGAATCGTCTTACCGAACTTGCTAAAGTACGACGAATAATGAATTTCGGCACCGTCGCGAAACCATGGAATGACATATCGCAAAACGACAATCAAATAAGCGACGTTAAACAGTAACAACGCGATTCCATGACGGCGCACGTGTTTGGAAGCCGTTGTTGACGCACCGGCCTTATCTTCGCTCACACATGCACCGGGAAAAATCAGCATCCACAAGCCCCAGCAGGCGAGAATGATGCTGAAATCCTCTTGTGCCGATAACGTCAGCAGCACGCCGATCCACATCAGGCGAAAATGCCGGCGCTCGAATTGATCGATCGTCGCCAGCAGTATCGGCACTGCAAGCGCTGTCGGTCGAAACGTTTTCAAATCGATGGCGATATCGAGATAATGCATCGGGAAATACAACAGATAGGTGCACGCAAGGCAAGTTGCAGCACGCGACGAACCGGTCTGCCGCCTGGCAATGGTGTAGACCGGTAAAGCTCCGAGCGCCAGAATTACCGACTGACACAACTCCAGCAGCAAATGTGACGGCCAGAAAATGTAGAATGGAATCAACAGCAAATGAATGACTTGTATATGCTCGCCGAGAAAGAGCCCCTGATCGAGATAGCTGCGGAATCCTTTCCCGTGCAGAAGATTCCAGAGATGTTCTTCGTACATCGCTGAATCGCCGTGCGGAATGAGCAAACCGCGATAAAGCTGCCAGTTCATGACGGTGAAGATGACGACGTACAAACTGACGGCGATCCAGAGGCTGCGCGGGAAACAACCAAGAGCAATACCCAGACGACGTATGCGTAAAGCGGGTGTTGACGATTCAGACGACACCGACACATCTTCTTCACGCGGAATTCCGATGCCGGTGAACAATTCCGTCAGCCAGCCCGCCAGCGAAATGGCTAACCAGAATTGTGGCGTAGCGATCAGAAAATCGGTCGCGGCCTCTCCTTGAAAAAGAAATGCGGTAATCCGCAAAATTTCCCACGATCCGGCCAGCCAGAGCCAGCGCCAACCATTCCATCCCAAGCGGGAAAGAGAGTCGGACCACCCGGCAGAGATCGAAGGCAATTCTCCTCGTTTGTTATTCCATTGCCAGACAAAGGCCCCCCAAAGCCATGCCGCGCATGACATGCCGAAAACGAGTCCGAAGATCGGAACGAATCCGATCTCTGCCGTCGGCCCCCCCTCGGGAAGCACGATGGTTTTCGCACCAAGTGCCTGAACGACCGATTGCCATGACGACGGACTGATGAACGTCGCCGACCAGTCGCGGACGCTGAGCAGGCTTTGCAGCATCAACGATAACGCCATCGACCCAGTGACGACGCAGGCAAACGCCGACCGCAACTTCAGCGCAGGGGCGAAGCGAACAGGCGACGACTCGGTTTCAGACGGGAAGGGCATACGAAATTGTGTTCGAAGGGATACGGACGGAGTCAATTCAACATCATCGACGCTCTCATCTTACTTTGCCGCGTCGGACGGAGTCGAGCCCTGTCGCTGAGAGAAGCACACGAGACCAGTGAATCAGAGCTTGATCCATCCGAAAAAATTGGGCCCGGCGATCGCAAGTGTGAACGCCGGGCCCATGTACAAGAATCACTTCATACCGATCGTGGCAATTATTTGTCCTGCTTTTCAGCGTCATCGAAGATCACCACGAAGCGAGGGCCGCGTTGAGTTCGAACGAGCAGGCGTACGCCTTTTTCCGGCGACTGCGTTTTGACCGCGTTATGAAATTCTTCGAGCGTGGCGATACTACTGTCACCAACCTTGCTGATGATGACTCCCTCGCTCAGCCCGGCGGTTTCAGCGGGACTCCCTTCTTCAACCGAAGTCACAACAACTCCCTTCTGACTTTCCTCGAAACCGTACTTTTGAGCCAATTCTGGTATCAACTCCGCGACCTTGATACCGAGATTGTCATATTTCTCGGACTTGGTTTCTTCGACAGCCTCCGGTTCGACCGGATTCACTCCGCCTCGCAGACTATATTCTTTGGGCATCGGCTTGAAGGTGATTTGCATTTCCTGTTCCTTGCCTTCGCGAAAGATGGTCATGGGGTAAGGCTTGCCGACATCCATTTGTACGACGAGCCCCTGGAGATGGCTGGCCCCCCGAATGTCTTTACTATTCAGCGAGAGTATCACATCCCCCGGCTGAAGCTTGGCGTCCTCTGCCGGCGATCCCGGCATGATCTGACTGACCACGACACCTTTGCCAACCGGAAGTCCATAACTTTTAGCGAGTTTGTTGTCGAGTTCCTGGATACCGACCCCGAGATAGGCGCGGTCGACTTGTCCCTTTTCAATGAGTTGATCGGAAACCCATTTTGCGAGGTTGACCGGGATCGCAAAACCGACGCCGTCGTAACCGCCGCTGCGGGTTGAAATCGCCGTGTTGACGCCAATGACTTCTCCGTGAATATTAATCAGCGGGCCACCGCTGTTTCCGGGATTGATCGCGGCATCGGTCTGTAGATAGTCCTCCTGCTCATTGATGCCCGGTCCCCGGCCTTTCGCACTGATAATGCCTGCTGTGACGCTCAGATCCAATCCGAATGGGCTGCCGATCGCCAAGACCCAATCGGCGATTTGCACGTCGTTGCTGTCGCCCAGCGGCAAGGCCTTGAGATCGCCGGGCGCATCGATGTGGATGATAGCGACATCCGACTTCGGATCGGTCTTGATATCGTGTGCCACATATTCACGACCGTCGTGCAGCCGCACCGTCACCACTTCGGCATTCTGTACGACGTGCGTATTCGTCATGATGATTCCCGAAGAATCGATCACGAAACCCGATCCCATCCCCATGGGAACCTGGCGTCGCTGCTGCGGAGCCTGCTTCATGAATTCCCTGAACCGAGGATCATTCTTGAAGAGTTCTCCGAACGGCGAATCGTCACCAAAGGGAAACGGGTTTCCGCCGTTTACGGCGATCGACTTTCCACGCGTTTGAATGGAGACGATGCAAGGGAGCGAGCTTTCGACAACCTGACGAAACGCGCTCGACAAATCCTGCGCGTGCTGCATCGGAGAGGGTTTCAGACCCTCATCCCGTTGTGCCCAGACCCCGGCTGCCCCGACGAGACAGACGGTTCCCAATAACAAGACCATCCAATGACTGTTTCGCTTCAATGTCGTCATAATTTTGACTCCTTTTTTCTAAGCCCCGCTTGTATGTTGTGACGCCGCATGCAGATTTCATATCTAAAATCTGCATGCCTAGGTGCTGTATGCCTGACAGGAGATTCATAAGAGGCGTGCCGACTACATTATAGCGCGTCGCTCGTAATCCACCAAGTTCTTTACCAGCTGCGGAGGGGTCTTCATCGTGTTTTTCGGAGGGATCATCCGGGTGTACAACCCCCGGCCTGTCATCTCGCTGCAGGCGTGATACCAATTGCGGTACGTCTCATATTACGACGAGACATGCCAATGCGTTGGAGAGACGTGATCGACAAATATAAAAAACTGTAAGGTGTGACGTCGAGAGGGATTTCTCCCATTGGAAATCTATAATTTTTACTCTGAAACCATTCGCAGGAGGGCATCGCATCAGAACAATTCATTTCTGTGCTTCACGTTGACAAATATCGATAGGACCAATAGTCTGAAGTTCGGGATGTGAAGCTGAATCAAGCGGCAAATACGCAGAGGACGAACATTGTTATTTACCAGAATCTCCTCATCGACCAGCCTGCACATCACCAAAGGGGTGATAATGGTCCAAGTTCTGCTTCTTCCTGATGAGGATCGACAACACGACGTCTCTGGGAATTCTGCCCCCAGCGGGAGCGATCATGAATGACGGTCAAGACGATTCCGCTCTTCCCGATGAGTTGACCGCCTGTGAAGAACTGATCGGATACCGGTTCCACGATCGCCGGCATCTGCAACTCGCGCTGACGCATGCCTCTGCCGCGAAAACCCGAACCGAATCGAACGAACGACTGGAGTTTCTCGGGGATGCCATCTTGGGAGCGATCGTCTGTTCGCTGTTATATCGGACATACACAACATCGTTGGAAGGAGAGTTGACGCGTCTGAAGTCGATGCTGGTGAGTCGATCGACATGTGCCCGCGTGGGGCAACGCTGGGGATTCGAACAATTCCTCATTATGGGGAAAGGGCTCAGCAGCGAAGAGACGTTGCCGTCGTCCATTCTCGCCGGGGTGGTCGAATCGCTCATCGGTGCATGTTACCTCGACGGAGGCATCGACGCCGCGCGAAGCGTCGTGATGAAGCTGATGGAAGACGATCTTTCGGTCGTCACCGACTCGACGGAAGGAAAGAACTACAAAAGCCTTCTGCAGCAGATCGCACAGAAGCATCTCAACGAAACGCCGGTTTATCGGCTGCTCGACGAACAGGGGCCCGACCATTCGAAGTGCTTCAAAGTTTCCGCCGTCGTCGGACACCGCATCTTCCCGGCGGCATGGGGGCCGAACAAGAAAGAAGCCGAACAACGTGCGGCCCAGAACGCGCTCGACGAATTAGAAGGAAGAGACGACCAGACGACGAACGAGATGCGTGCGAATTAATTCGACGTTCTAAGCGTTAGAAACAGCCAGTAGAAATAGCAAAGGCGGTCGAACGAATTCGACCGCCTTTACTCGTTGTTGCAAACCGAGACTCAACTCGGTGAGAAGTTCATTACTTCTTCTTCTTGGCTGCCTTTTTCTTGGGTGCTGCCTTCTTTGCTGCTGCTTTCTTTTTTGCTGCTTTCTTTGCCACTTTCAATCCTCCTTCCAGAGAGTTTTGCGTGACAGTCTTGCCGCTGGCTTCCGGGCAAATATCGGCTTGACTTATCACACCACTACGAATCCCTTCCGGCTTATCAACCCTGACAAGCCGCGTGTTATCTCCCGTCAGCTGATCGCGTCGTCGGTTTGTTGTTGGTGCAATGACTCGCAACTCACGGTCGACACATCTTTTCTAATCGGCGATAACACCGAATTGTGAATCATCCTAAGCATTTCTTAAATTTCTGCAACTATTTTTTGCCCTGTTTCTTGAATTCCGAGAAGGATTTTTAAAAGTCGGTTTCGCCGCACGCGCTTCGATAATGGCATCGCGCGAACATTGCGATCGAACAAACGGCGATCAACAAGCGCGCGATGCACATCAACTCAAAACATCGCACAACAAAAAACCACAAAAAACACCATGACATTTGCATAAAAATGCGATCGCGTTTTTACGACGCCATGCGCAACGCACAATGTTGTTTGTCGACGATAACGAATTACACATCGCGTGCGGCACAAATAATCCGATCAAAACAATGATCGATAGACCACTTCACCAATTCAAAAATTTTGAAAAATTATTACGATGCGCGCACCAAAACGATGGTTTTGACGTCTTTGCACGACGACGCGCGACCGACGACGTCGCGTGGCGCTAACATGTTGAAGTGCGCACGTCGTTCAAAATTCGTTGCAGGTACTCGATGCTTTCGCGCGCGATCCGCTCGCATCCGGGGCTGTAATCAAACGGCTCTACCGAGACCCAGCCATCGTATCCGGTCTCGATCAGCGCTTGGATGATTGGACGAAAGTTGGTTTCTCCCATCCCCGGACCCAGCAGGTTCGTATCGTTGACGTGAAAGTGTCCCACTTTGCCGCGATAACGGTGAATCAGCGTCGGAATCGGATCGGATTCCGACCCGAGCATCGCTTTGACGTCCTGATGCAGCACGAAATTCGGCTGATTGACCTTGTCGATCAGCTCCATCGCGTCGGCGCAAGTCAGCACGAAGTCGGTCTCCTTCGAAGTGAGCGGTTCCATGCAAATGGTGACGTTGAGCTTCGCCAACGCCGGTAGACACCTCGAAAAAACGTCGGCAGCGTAATCGTAGGCCTGTTCGCGGCTGACACCGGGGAGCAGATTTCGCTGAAACGGAGAACCGTGAACCATCAGCGTCCCCCCCAGAGCGGCACACGCCTCGCCGAGTTGAACGAGATAGTCGGACGTCGCATGCCGGACCGCTTCATCGGGGCTGGTGAGGTAGAGTCCTTCAGTCTTCGCGAGAAGCCAGTGCAAACCGATGACTTGCAGCCCGGCGGCCTCCGCCTGCCGGCGCATCGTTTGAAGTGTCTCGCGCGGCACATCGCCGATTCGTGCAGCCAGAGTGAAAGGAGCGACTTCAATTCCCTGATATCCGGTCTTGGCAATGAATTCGCATTGCCGTTCCCAGTTCCACCCTTCGAACAATTCCTGACAGATCGCAAATTTCATGGAAGGCTCACTCTGCGCTACGAGAATTCAGATCGGGTCCGTCTCGCGACGGATTCATACGGTTGAACATACCACGATCGATGCCGTGGGGCGAGTCTTCCACCACCGGCTCCCACACGCAACAAGGCCGCAGCGCCACGAAGTGTACGAGACCATTCGCAGGAAGTAACGATTGTGCCGAACGTAATGTCTGTAGTACCCGCTCTATTTAGATCACTTAACGGGAGCGTAAGGAATTGCAGGAATCCGAGAAGTCAAACCGTTGCCCGATCGGTTCATACAAATAAGTGACTCGTCACATGTCGCGTATCGGTTTTAACGGTTTCAACGGATAAGCAATACGTGCGAAAGAAACAGATCGAGATGTGAAGGAAGGATGCGTAGTGTGCCTCAAGTGGGTTGACTCTGTTGTCGAACATAATTGCAGGCAAGGCTATTTCTGCCGATTGATCTGGCCCCACCAATATTAGGAACCATGAAATGAAAACGATATCAAGGACTGCCGTTGTCCTGGGGATTCTGTTCTCCGCGATGAACGGAACGACTGCCATGGCAGGCTACCTGGGTGCCGCCCGATACGCCTGCTGTCCGACGGAAGCCTGCGAGGATTCCGGGGACTATTGTGAAGCTCGAACCTGCTGCAAAACCAGGTACAAGACCGTTCGCAAGGTCGTGTGGGAGAAGAAAGAATACACCTGCACGCGCACCGTCTATGACACGGTTTGCGAACAGTGTCCCGAAACATATACCAAGAACGTGTATCGCACCTGCTATCGCGACGAAAGCTACACGGTCTGCAAACCCTGCTACAAGACTTGTTATAAAGACGAGTGCTACACGGTCTGCAAACCCTGCTACAAGACCTGCTACCGCGATGAGTGCTACACGGTCTGCAAGCCCTGTTACAAGACCTGCTACCGCGACGTCACTTGCAAGGTCCGTAAGCCTGTTTACAAGACCTGCTACAAAGACGTCTGCTACACCGTCTGCAAACCGTGCTACAAGACCTGTTACAAAGACGTCTGCTACACCGTTTGCCGTCCCGTGACGCAAACGTGCTACAAAGACGTCTGCTGCACAACGTACAAAACCGTTCGCGAGAAGCGCTACAAAGACGTCTGCTATACCATCTGCAAGCCCTGCAGAACGTACAAAGACGTTGAAGTCTGCTGCGGCGAATGGAAGACCGTGAAGGAGCACTGCCCCGGTCGAGTGATCGAAAAGTGCTGTTGTGAAAAGGGAACCTGGGAATGGGACGCTGAAAAATGCTGCTGCGTCTACAAACCCGGTTGCTGCAAGACCGTAAAGGTCCAGTGCCCCGGAACGACCGTCTGCCGCAAGGTCTGGTGCCCGAAAACAGTGACAAAGCGTGTCTGCAGCGTCACGATGGTGAAGGAAGTCAAGCACTGCCAGATTCCTTACATCGTCTGCCGTCAGATTCCCTGCACGACGACGAAGCGGGTTCCCTACTGCAAGACGACCTACGTCAAGGACGTCTGCACACGACGGGTTCCTTACACGACCTGCACGATGATTCGCCAGACCTGCACGAAACGGGTTCCTTACACGACCTGCACGATGACCGAACATTGCATTACGCGTCGGGTTCCCTATACGACCTGCACGATGGTCAAGCAGACCTGCACTCGCAAGGTGCCGTACACGACCTGCACGATGGTCAAGCAGACCTGTACCCGCAAGGTGCCGTACACGACCTGCACGATGGTCAAGAAGACCTGCACCCGCAAGGTGCCGTACACGACCTGCGAAAAGGTTTGCTGCACCCGTATGGTGACGAAAAAACGCTGCGTACCGCGTGAGGTCTGCAAGACCTACTCGGTGTGCGTGCCACGCGTCGAATGCTGCAAAGTGCCGGTCAAGTGCCGCGTTAAATGCTGCCGAACGTGTGAACCACAAGACTGCTCGGCATCAGCTGATGCCGGGGACGTGATTGTCTCGGATGAAAGTCATGGTGGCTAAAGTTGGTTTCATGCTCTGCTGATGCATGCGCATCAGCAGAGGAGTAAAGTCCGGGTCTCCGGCCTGCCTCGCCTATGCGGGGGTCGACACGATGTCGGCCCCCGTTTTTTCTTGGCGGACATCACAGCATCCCTTTTCCTCCACGAAAAGGCAGAGGTCTCAGGAACGTTGTCAGGACTGAGATCCGAATCGGTCGCCGACGGCGACGGGATATCCTCGCAGGAATTCTTCCGCTTTCATCGCCCGTTTCCCTTCGGGCTGAATCTGTAGAATCTCGATTTCGCCATCACCGGTTTGGACGAACAATCGCTTGCCATCGCATTGCGTCACCGTTCCCGGTGCCTGGCCTGGTGTCGACGACGTGATAAGCGGATCGATCTCGAGCACGATCACACGCAGCGGTTGCCTGCCGTCGTGATGCCAGTAACTATACGGTTTGGGCCAAGGCTGCATCGCACGCACGTGACAATCGACCAGCCGCGATTCCTTGCTCCAAACGATCTCCCCTTGCTCTTTCTTCAGTCGCGGTGCCTTTGTGACGGCCGAGGCATCCTGCATCAACGGCTGGGAGGTTCCGCTGTCGATCTGTTCGATCACGTTTAACGTCAGCGGAACCGCAAGGTCGGCCAGTCGGAGTTCGAGTTCGCCATACGTCTCTTTCGCATCGATGGGCGTCGAGACCGTTCCCAAAATCGGACCGGCGTCGAGTTGCGGATGAATGTGAAAGACCGTGATGCCCGTTTCGGTCTCGCCGTTCCAGAGGGCGTATTGAATCGGTGCCGCTCCGCGATATTTGGGCAGGAGCGAAGCATGTACGTTGATGGCCCCTCGTTTGGGAATCGACAGCAATTCGGCAGAGAGGATTTGTCCGTAGGCCGCGACAACACACAGGTCGGGTTTGAGTTCGCGGAGCGATACCAGCCCATCGGGTAAATTGATTCGTTCGGGTTGAAAGACCGGCGTGTTGCGTACTTCGGCCAATTGCTTCATGGGATTGACATGATCGTGATGACCCTTTCCATGACGATCGGGCTGGGTGAACAAACCGACGATCTCATGAGATGTGCCGTACAATTCGCGAAATGTCGGCAGAGCAAACCGTCCGGTCCCCATCATCACCAGTCGAAGCGTCATCGGTTTTGTTCTCCTGATGATGGTATCGTCACTGACCGTTTGGCTTGGGTCGAGGCTTCTGTGAGCTGTTAGCACATACTAGACCGCAGCGCAAGTTTTGAAGTCGCGCTGTATTCACCTCTCCCACCGGGAGAGGGTTTCACGGTTCCAGCGCTTTAAGGCGTTCTCGCAGTTCATCGTCGGAAGGGATCGTCCCTTCTTTTTGCTGCTGACGGAAGCGGTCGACGAAATCGAGAATTTTCGGATCCAGTTCATGCCGCACCGTATCGGAGACCCGCTCGAAAAACATGACTCCGTCAAGGTGATCGGTTTCGTGCTGAACAACGCGGGCCGCCATGTCGGTCAAGGTCACCTGAAATGGAATCCCCTGCAGATCAAACGCTTCGACGACGACATTGTCGGCGCGCCGGACATGGCCGTAGACTTCTGGCAGACTTAAACACCCTTCTTCGTCTTCGGCACTCCCTTTGCGGCGAATGATTTCGGGATTAATGAAAACGAATTCTTCGTCTTTTTGTTCCGGATCACATGTGAGATTAACGACGAACAGTCTCCACGGAAGCGCGACCTGGTTGGCGGCGAGTCCGATGCCGCGGGAGGAATACATAAGATCGAACATCTCGCGCACGCACTCGTGGAGTTGCGGAGATATTCCTTTTACGGGCTTGGATTTCCAAGTCAACGCGGGGTGCGGATACTGTACGATTTCAAGCGGCATGACCAAACGATGCACAAAAGTGGACGATAAAGACATCACCATCGCGAATACCGGGCAGGAGGTCAACCGCCACATCCCGAATGGGGGGTCAGCCCCTCCCGGGTCATGCTGACCATGGCCAGTACCTGCGCCGGCATTGCTGCCACCGCTCATCAGTGACGATGGACCTCAGAAATTATACGGTTCGCCATCAGTGCGGTCGAGGATCACGTCCACATACTTATTGTGTTTTTAATCGGTTGACATCCAGTGAGATCGAACCGCGAAACAGACCCATCCCACGCAGACCGAGGGTTGAAGATCCATCAACCCCGACACCGGCATTGTGGGTGCGCAACGGTAACGTATCACTTGGTCACAAGCGATAACCGATTGACGACATCAGGACTTGCCGCACGCGTGATCAATACGTGGGGAGCGATTCGAGCGGAGCCGCCGCAGTCGCCGGGTACGAATATTGATAGCTCGGAGCCATGTACGAAGTCTGTGGCATGACCGGCACGCCGGCGGACATGGCGGGATCATACGTCGGCAGAGCTCCCTGCGGTCCCATCATCGGCTGGCCATAACCGGCCGGGGCACCGTATTGGGGACCACACGCGCCACCGGCACATCCGGGGCTTCCCGCCCAGTTCCAGCCCAGTAGGGGACAGTACGGGCCGTAGCAATAGCAACCGGTGGATGAACAGATTAAGGCGATCCCCAGGGAGAGGCGTAAATAGGTCTTCATTGTCGATTCCTTTCGAACTGAGAGAGGTCATAACGGGGGTAGGTACAGCTCAAATCGCATGTCGACTGTCAACGAACTAAGGCATGTGATGCACTGAGAACATTCAGGGTTAGTACTCAAAGACATGATTTCACAGGCCGTGGGCAGGGAGCCTTCAGGCAGTTCGTTTCAAGCCGACTTCAAAACCAGAGTAATGAGATTGCTCCGACATTCTGGCGAGACAGAAAAGTCCCGCGGGATGTTTGTGTTGTTCCTTCTTCCAGACATGTTGACCGGTTTTCCACAAGTAATCGTGGCCGACCCAGGGAAGTGTCGCCACATGATTCTCTTTCCAGACTTCGATAGCGGGTCGCCATTGCTTCGAATCGCCGGTGCACCGCACGACGAAACCTTGCGGATGCCGAGCCAGAGAAAACTGAAGTTGTTGACGGAGACGCCACCATTTCTCGAAATCCCGGAAATTTGTTTGCCATAACAGCGGCATGTGACCCGGTCCGCTGGTGTCATCCGAAAAATAACCCGGCGTCGGCAAGACTGTTTCGCGCGGACGAAAGATGATTCCGCCATCGAGATAGTGACGGTACCGTCGATCATCTTCGTTGATTTCATCGGTTTCGGACCGCCACATAGCAGGCAGACCGAGGGTACTCGCAAGTTGATCACGTTCGGCGCGTGTCGCTTCACAAATAGCGGCTCGATAGGGATAGGGAAAGTCGGCAACACGCGCCCAAAGGCCTCCCCCTTTTTCGATGGCTGACTTCAATTCCAACAGAAACGTTTCTGCCCGGGACATGGACGAAATCGCGTTGTCGTTGGCCAGCGATTGAACATCAATCACATGCAATCGACCCGAACGCGAGAGTTGTTTCGAACTCACGACGATACCCGTGGAAAGCGTCTCGTCTGATTCTGAACAACGATTGTCGGTCAATAAAAATCGCGTTTTCTGGCGAAATACGGGATCATTATTATGAACATCAACACAGGGAAGACCGGCGTACCCCAGCGCATGCCGTACCGTGGGAGAGATCTCCTCACAGGCTAACGGCAATAGAAACGGCAGGTCGGTACGCATTGCGTCCCTTTTCAAACGGAATTTGAGTAAGTGTGGATTGTGACTCTGCGAGTTGGAAATCGAGATGACAGGGAGCCGGAGTGATGGGCTGGCTCGCAGGAAGTGGCAGTATCGACCGGTTCGTTCACTTCCGCGAGACTCTGGTGACGGGCGGAACTTTAGGAAATCTATGAAATTCCGTCAACAGGAATTCAAATGCCCAAAAAACAGGGGGTTTTATGCCCAGATCGGCATCATTTGCCGATTGGAATGGGCCCGGCAAGACGAGCGACGGGGGATTCGAAAAATGGATGTCCCGTGAAATTGACCACAAAACTGTAGCACCACAATTCGTACCCCCTCAACAATCCTTAGTCCATGAACACGACCGCAAGGGATTCCCTTCTTGACGGCGGCAAAAACCAGGCGGCTTACTGAGGCTGCGCAATCGGCACAACAATCTTAATCAGAAAAGTTCGCCAGGAGTTTCTGAACTAACACGCAATTCAAAGCAGCAGATGTATTTTGCCTCCACTGGTCGTGTCGATGAACGTAGCGTCATCATCTAAATGGATTTAATTCCGATGAACCACACAGGAAGGGGTAATTGAGATGCTAGTCTTGTCGAGACAACGCGACGAAAGCATCATTATCGGGGATAACATTGTCATCACCGTCGTGGATATCCGCGGTGACAAGGTTCGTCTGGGCATTCAGGCTCCGACGGAAATCTCCGTACATCGTCAGGAAGTTTACGAAGCGATTCAACGGGAACAGCAGCGAGCCGGCACCGGCGAGCAGGCTAATACCGCCGCAACCGAAATGTAAACGTTGTTTATTCAGCTCAGATTGGTTCCCCCGCATGACGGAACCCGATCTCCATGTCATGGATGAGTTGTTTCAACGTCCTGCGTTGCTGTCGGCGTACCGATGGTTTCGCATGCTGCGGTTGCGGTCACCAAAGTTCCTTTGGTTGATCGCGGTAGTCATTCCGGCGATGGTGACCATCGTACTCGAGCGATTCGTTCCTCTGCCGGTCTCCTGGCTGGTTCTGCTGACTCCATCAGTCCTGTTCATCGGCATCATTTTTTCTATCGCGCAGGCGTGTTTCCTTTGCCTGCTGATTCCCATTCTCTATCTCCTCATAAAGGAATGGTATGATCCTTCAGCTGCTGCAGTGGCATGGCAGGTGGCAATCTGGTCTCTCTTCCATTTCGGAACGTGCACGGCATTATTGGCAGGATGGAAAACAACAACCCGGCGAGCTGCAAAAATCGCCGAACGGGACGCTCTTACCGGTGCCGGTAACTCGACGTCCTTCTTCCGCATCGCGAAAGATGCGATAAAACGCTGCCTCGCCGCAGGCCGGCCGTTGTCGATCGCCGTCATGGACTGCGACGGTTTTAAGCAGTTCAACGACGCACACGGGCACCTCGCAGGGGACCGCTTTTTGCAACAGTTGGCTCAAGCGCTCCAGGAAAGGCTCAGCCCCGACGACCGGCTCATTCGCTGGGGAGGCGACGAATTCGTCATTCTGTTTCCGTACTGTGGAGCCGATCGAAGCCGACCGATCGTCGACTTCTTGCGGGTGGGAATCACCACCGAGCTCAAACCATTCGCCGGACCGGTCACCTTCAGTTGGGGGCTCGTCTCATACGACCTGCCTCACGGCAACGCCGAGTCGCTGCTGAAAGACGCCGACCAGTTGATGTACGATGCCAAGCGTGCCGGAGGAAACCAGATTTGCTTTCGACATGTCGTCGGACCCAAGGCGTCCCCCCCTCCTGGCGAACCGACTTGAGCGACAATCGATAAACCGGTTCAGGATCTGAGAGCTAACCGGTACATTTTATCTCAGTTGACTGACTGGAAACCGTTGGCACGACTGGGATAACGATCAGGCAAGACATACGGTGCATCTCAGCCACAAGTCATTTAATCGACAGAAACAAACCGATAGAAAGGTCATCACGATCGCGAAACGTCCCCGCGACCTAACGCGAACACCAACTTCCCCACCCAATCAAAAGACTTGCCAAATCCCACATTGATTGAACCATTTCCACGAACGGCTATAATAAGAGGTTCACTCTTTGGGGGGAGTGAGTGAGTCCAAACGTGTCTCTTTCATCAATGATTGTTTCTGTCGTGCGTATCGTCCACTTCATCGAATTCGGACACATCGCACACGAACTCCGCGACAACGATTAACGTAAAGGTTAACGGAAAAGCTTATGACGGCGATTGAGCACGTGAAGGCCGGTACGGGACTTCTCGGACGTTATCTGATTAAAGACCTCAGCCAAGCGGGTGTTCCCCTCGCGGTTCTTGTTCGCCCAACGCGGCGACAGTCCGTAGACGAACGCATCGATTCGATCCTCGGGTACTGGGAATCGCAACTCGGTTGCGAGATCCCTCGTCCGATGGTTCTCGAAGGAGATATCTGCGAACCGGGGCTCGGTCTCGACGCTGCTTCGCTCGACTGGGTCTCTAAGAATTGTGACGCCGTCATTCACAGTGCCGCCAGTCTGCAGTTCGTCAGCACCAGCGACCAAAGCGAACCGTGGCGTTCCAACGTTCAAGGAACGCAAAACATTCTCGATCTGTGCCGGAAGGCCCACATCGAAAAACTGCACCATGTCGGTACGGCCTACATCTGCGGTTTGCGAACCGGACGCGTAATGGAAACCGACGTTGACGTCGGCCAAACACTCGGCAACGACTACGAGAAAAGCAAACTCCAGGCCGAAAAACTCGTACGCGCCGCCGACCATATTAAAAGCCTGACGGTGCATCGACCGGCGATTATCATCGGCGATTCGAACACCGGCTTTACGAATACATTCCACGGTTTCTACGCCGCGTTGCAACTTGCCTATATGCTCACAAAAGCATACGACCACTCGGTCAACGAAACCGGTTTACTCGGCGGCGAACGCGTGCAGTTCAAACTGTCCGGCAAAGAATCGAAAAATCTGATTCCCGTCGACTGGGTCTCGGAAGTGATGTCTCACGTTATTACCAATCCCGAACATCACGGGAAAACGTATCATCTCACGCCGCTGCATCCCGTCACGACGCGGTTGTTCCGCGACGTGCTGGAAGAAGTCTGCGGTTTCTACGGAGCAATGTTCCTCGGGCCGGACGCCGAATTCGATCATCCGACCGAAGCTGAGAAACACTTCTACCAGAATATGACGGTCTACAATTCATACTGGCGTGATGACCCGGTGTTCGACTGTACGAACACACTCGCCGCGGCACCGCATCTTCCTTCGCCGTTAATCAATCGCGAGATGCTGGTTCGACTGGCCCAGGTTGCCGTCGACATGAATTTCTCATGGTCCGACCGCGGCAAAGGCCCCCGCAAAATGGCAGTGGTGTAAGAATTCCGACGTTCTCCCTCTCCCACCGGGAGAGGGCCTGCGCGTGAGGCGCTCTCCACGACGCAATTCCTCTGCGTCGCGGCTAACCATTAAGTTATTCCGACTTCGCTCGCGTTTTCTCGAATAACGCATGCACCGTCTCGACGATCTGATCTTCCAGCCCCGTCCGCCAGGGAGAGGGCTGATTGTAGACGATCATCGAACTCGCCCCTTCATAGCCCCCTTCTTTGAGCACCCGCTCCGACGGGATGTAACACATTACATCATTGGCGTAACCGGTAACCCAGGTTTTCCCCTGGCCGAGTTCTGCTTTGATGCGAATCGAATAGTCGACGACGACCTCACCCCCGAGCGTTACCCACGTCAACTGATCGCCGAATCGCCAGACCTGCACCGGGTACGGATAGACCGGCGAAAGTTCGCCTTCTTTTTCGATTCGATCGAGCAGAAATTTTCCACGCCGTTGATCATAAACATTCGATGACGCCACCGACGCCTGCAATTCCTCGGTTGTGGGAACGTGATCCCACGCCAGATCGATATTCTGAAACGCCGATGAAACGTTTTCGGTGAGCGGGGTCATCGGATCGCGAATCACT
The DNA here is from genome assembly GCA_027618475.1 of Planctomycetota bacterium. Lineage (GTDB taxonomy): Bacteria > Planctomycetota > Planctomycetia > Planctomycetales > Planctomycetaceae > JAQCEJ01. Next base: position 35,405 of record JAQCEJ010000046.1, read on the forward strand.
TCTTCAACGGCGATGCCCAGCATTCGACCATATTTCTCGGCGAGTTCAATCTTGCGTCGCGGCAGCGGATTCTGATCGGCACCACACCCGGCGAAGAACATCGCAACTGTGTCGGGATGCCGCTCTTCCAGATAGATCATCGCGAAGCCGGGATAGTCACCCGAAAACTGATAAAAACTGAGAACCGTCGAATGGCAGGCGTAACCGAAGATCAGGCCTCGAAGCGTCTTGCCGTCGAGCGACGAGATTTTCAAAACCGGGACTTCATGATCATAAGGACCGATACCGATCGGTGGACGCCGCGGCGTGGCAAAGTTCGTGCGGCCGTTGCCGAATTCCAGCTTGGCCGGTTTCATGTCGGCGAGCGCCTGCTCGATAACAGTGATCACCTTTCGATTCAGCCGGTCCTGGTAAGCGAGGACTTTATTCCAATCTTCGTCCGACATGTCCAGCATATGACTGAGGTTATGATCGAGCGCCGGTCCGGTGTGGGTATGCGAACACGAATACATCAACTGATCCCGTTTGAGACCGTGACGCTTTTCGATTTCCGCTGAGACGAAATCAGTCATCTTGATCGGCACGCCGACGAGATCGAGACCGACGAAGACTACCGTATGCCCGTTTGGTGCTTTCATAGCGGTGGCTTTGGCCCACAGATCGTGAAGCGTTCCCTCAGCGGGATGATCGCGTCCGCCGTATCCGTCCATGAAAATCGGTTCTTCGGGGGTAATCACAATCTTGGCGACACCCGCTTCCCAATCAGCCGCTGGAACGGTGGCTGCCGCACCAGAGAGACTCAGTGTGAGGGTGACGATCGTTACGAAAAAACTTCGTCGGTGTAAGTTCACAGAGATCATAGAGGTCAAACTCCTCGTCGGTGGTGTCGTCGTGTCGGGACGCTACGAATCGAATCCAGTCTAAAGCATCCGCACCAAAATCAAAAGAGACCGGCTGGTTGATCCCCCCCTCCTTACATATTGCCCCTGTCGCGACTCTCGGATAATGTGTATGTGGTGGACAGCTCCACTTGCCCACCTGTGGTTCCCGCTGACTCTTCACCAAAAAGGTCTGAGATGCAACTGATCACCGTTGTCCTCTTTTCCGCCGTTGTGTTGTCGATTGCTTACCGTGTCTACGGCCGCGTTTTGAGTCGCTGGTTGAACCTGCGTCCCGACGTCGCCACCCCCGCCGTCGAGATGCGCGACGAAGTCGATTTCGTCCCCATCGATGCCAAATTTCTGATGGGGCAGCACTTCTCCGCCATTGCCGCTGCGGGACCGATCGTTGGGCCGATTCTCGCCGGCATTACATTCGGCTGGTTGCCCGCCCTCATCTGGATTCTCGTCGGTTCGATCTTCATCGGCGGGGTACACGACATGACGTCGCTGGTCGCATCGATTCGCCACAAGGCCCGTTCGATCGCCGAGGTCGTCCGCGAGCATATGACCCGCCGAAGTTACGTGCTCTTCCTGATGTTTGTCTGGCTTGCGCTTGTGTACATCATCGTCGCGTTTACCGACGTCACCGCGAGATCGTTCGTCGGTGCGCAGGTTCTCGAAAATGGTGAAACGATCACCGGCGGGGGCATTGCCAGTTCGTCGCTGATGTACCTCATCCTGCCGCTCATCATGGGATGCCTGTTGCGTTACACGAAAATGGGGGTCGGACTGGCAACGGCGATCTTTTTGCCGCTCGTCGGCGTGTCAATAGTGGTCGGGCAATGGATCCCCTTCGACGTCGGCCACATCTTCGGCATGGACGAAGCGCAGGCGCTTCGCGTCTGGAATGTCAGCCTGCTCGTCTATTGCGTTATCGCTTCGGTGATGCCGATGTGGTTGCTGCTGCAACCTCGCGGTCATCTCGGCGGTTATTTTCTCTATATAGCCTTGGCGGCGGGGATGCTCGGCGTGATTTTCGGCGGCAAAGAGATCGCCTATCCGGCATTTCGTGGTTGGTCGGTGACCGCTGCCGACGGGTCGACGCTGACGCTCTTTCCGCTGATGTTCATCATGATTGCCTGCGGCGCGTGTTCGGGATTTCATTCGATCATCGCGTCGGGGACGACCTCCAAACAACTCCGTACCGAACCCGATGCCCGCGTGATCGGCTACGGAGCGATGCTGCTCGAAGCAATGGTCGCCGTCGTTTCTCTTTGCTGTGTGATGATGCTCACGCCTGATACCGGGCTGCTCGCGGGCAAAACGCCGCCGCCAAATTACATTTACGCCCAGGGCATCGGCAGCTTCATGCAGGTGATCGGTGTCCCTGCTGCCTTCGGTGTGTCGTTCGGCCTGATGGCCTTCACCACCTTCGTGTACGATACGCTCGATGTTTGCACGCGACTGGGGCGATACATTCTGCAGGAACTCTTCGGCTGGACCGGTTCGCTCGGCCGCTGGGTTTCGACGGCAATCACTGCCGGTGTGCCGGCCATTTTTCTGATCTGGCAACCGAATAGCGAAAAACCGGCGTGGCGTATTTTCTGGGACTTGTTCGGTGCCTCGAATCAACTGCTCGCCGCCCTCACGCTGCTCGGCGTAACCGTCTGGCTCGCGAAGACGATGCGGGCCAGATGGGTCTGGTTCGCCGTGGGGCTGCCGTGCGCATTCATGTATGTGATGAGTATGTGGGCGCTCTTCCGCATCTGCTGGCCGTTGTTGGAGTCGATCAAAGCATTCGCCGTCAGCCTCGCTGAAGGACAACCCATATGGGAAGGGGCATCGGGAAATCCGGTGCCGTGGGTCTCGATGATTCTTATCGCGCTCGGCCTCTTGATGCTCGCCGAGGCGCTTCGCGTTTTCAAAGGAGGCTGGACGCCGCCGCATCCGTCCGACAGCAAAGTCGCAGCAACAGCGTAGCATCCCCGTTTTGCCGCGACGCAACGCGGAGCGCTAGCCCGTCCCTTAAATTTCAACAAGTACAACCATCTCCCGACAAAAAGGATCACCATCATGACGCTTCGCATTCTCTCGCACTCCCTGCAAAGACGTATTGCCGCTCGACTGTGGGTGATCTGGCTTGTCGGCTGTGCCGCGGTCTGGGGGGGATTGTGCGATTCATCTCTCCATGCCGCTGAAAAACTGTCGGTCCTGCTGATCGACGGTCAGAACAATCACGACTGGAAAGCGACAACGCCGGTCCTCGTCAATGCCCTCGAATCGACTGGCAAGTTTACTGTGACCGTTGCCACAACGCCCCCCGCGAAATCTCCCGACGCCGCGTGGAGCGATTTTCGTCCCGACTTTTCGACGTACGACGTCGTGATGAGCAACTACAACGGCGAACTCTGGCCGGAAGCGGTGCAGAAGTCACTTGAAAATTACGTCGGCGACGGGGGGGGCCTGGTGATCGTCCACGCCGCGAATAACGCCTTTCCTCAATGGTCCGCCTGGAATGAGATGATCGGCCTTGGCTGGCGCGGTGCCGACTTCGGCCCCCGCGTGACTGTCGACGACAAAGGCGAAGTCGTCGAAACAGCCAAAGGAGAAGGCCCCGGAGCTGGGCACGGTCCGCAACACGAATACCCGATCATCGTCCGCGACCGTAAACACCCGGTGATGGATGGCATCCCCGCCGAATGGATGCACGCCAAAGACGAACTCTACCACGGCCAGCGCGGCCCCGCGGCGAACATGCACATTCTCGCGACGGCGTATTCATCGACCGACCAGGGAGGGACCGGCACCAACGAACCGATGGTCTGGTGGATTCCGTTCGGCAAAGGAAAAGTCTTCACAACCGTGATGGGCCACGCCGACTACTCGATGAAATGCATCGGCTTCCAGACAATCTTAGGTCGAGGAACGGAATGGGCATCGACCGGTAAAGTGACGTTGCCCGTACCGAAGAATTTCCCGACGGCGGAGGGGGCGAGTTCGGTGGAGTGAGTACACCAACGTGGAAAGGCATGGCCTGAGTCCACCTTCTTCCCGAGAGAGAAGGTGGTGACCATCGACTCGCTATTTTCGCTCTCCGATGCAGTACAAATTCTGATACGTCCGCACGAACAATTGCCCGTCGGTCGGGGCGACGTTGGCTTTCATGTGTTCGCCCATTTCGTTCTTGGCGATGAGCTGATACTCGGGGGTCGCGGCGAGGACGAAAATCTCTCCCTGCTTGTTGCCGATGTAGAGGTGCTCACCGGCCCGAATAACACCTCCCCACAAGTCGCCGCCGAGACGTTCTTTCCAGACGGTTTCGCCGGTCGCGACATCGATACACTCGGCGATGCCAGGGGCATCGGAGACGTAGAGGTGTCCGTTGTAAACGACTCCCGAACCGATCCGCTGCGGCGACTGTTCGACATGCCACAGGCGATGCGTCTTCGTGATATCCCCCGTGCCACCGAGTTTGACGGCCATCATCGATTTGAGAAAACCGCTCACGCCGATCAATACGCCGTCGCCGACTGCGGTATCGGGATAATTGCTCGGCCCTAGAGCCTGTTATGCACTTTGGATGGCGATTTTCGAGAGTAGGAGTCCGAGGAAGGCAAGCCAGTG